>UQNM01000011.1 GCA_900542395.1 uncultured Eubacteriales bacterium | reverse complement strand
TTTGAAAATTCAAGTTTGTCGAACTGATAAAATCCCTTTAGGAACTAAAGGGCGCCTGAGCAGATTAAACGGCTCACGGCGGTGAGGGAAGCCCCGCCGCGTTCATGGGCACGGAAATAAAAATGCCGTCCGTTCAGTTTTTTGCTGAGCGGACGGCTATTTTGCGGTTTGAAACCGTTTCAATCGTAGACTGTTTCGCAGTTTTACGCCGCGAAGCCCTGCGCGGCGAGCGGCTTGCGCAGGCGCAGCGCGAGGAAGGCGGCGAGCAGAATCTTCACCGCGTCGCCGGGGAGGAACGGAATGACGCAGTAGCTCATGCTGGTGGCCAGATTCAGGCCGGTGACCGCCATGAACCAGATCGTGCCGAATGTATAACAGACGGCGACGCCGAGCACCATGGACAGGCAGAGGGTTTTGAAATTGAACGCAAACTTACGGGAGAGCGCGCCGACGATCAGCGCGCAGAGGATGTAGCCCAGAATATAGCCGCCGGTCTTGCCGAAGAGCACCGCGGGGCCGCTGCCGAAGCCCGCGAACACCGGCACGCCGATGACGCCCAGCAGCGCGTAGACGACCATGGAGAGCGCGCCGTATTTCCAGCCCAGCAGCGCGCCGCTCAGATGCACGGCGAACAGCGCGAGGTTGATCGGAACCATCGGCAGGGGAATCTGAATCTGGGAGCAGATCGCGGTCAGCGCGGCCATCAGGGCGCAGAGCACGAGGCTGCGCGTCGCCGTGCGGCGGGAAGAAGCGGCGTTTTCGGACATGGGACGAACCCTCCTTCTGTAAACTCGAAATCAAAATAAAGTTGACGGGGAACAGTGTACCATGCGGCGCGTCGGCTGTCAACCGGAAAAATGCAAAAAGTTGACGGCGGCGCGGAGAGCGCGCCCTTGTGTTTTGGCCTTGCATCTGTTACAATAAAACGTAAACATAAAAGAAAATCCACACCCGGACGGATGATAAAGGAGAATTGGTTCCATGGATATGAAACTCAAGGTCGCGGAATACATCGCCGCGGCGGCAAAGTGCTGCTTTGAAAACTGCGGTCTCGGCTGCGAGGACATCTGCGCGATGATCGAAACCCCGCCGGATAAAAAGATGGGCGATTACGCGCTGCCGTGCTTCCGCCTCTCCAAAGTGATGCGCTGCGCGCCGCAGATGATCGCGGGCAAGCTGGCCGAGAAGGTCGCCTGCGAGGAGATCGACCACGTGGAGGTCGTCGGCGGCTATCTGAACGTGTTCCTCCGCCGCGGCGGGCTGGCGCGCGATATCGTGGAGGCGGTGCTCGCCCATCCGGGGCGCTGGGGCTCCAGCGAGATCGGCAAGGGCAAGACGGTGTGCCTGGATTATTCCTCCATCAACATCGCCAAGCGCTTCCACATCGGCCACCTGTCCACGACGATGATCGGCAACAGCCTCAAGCGCATCTATGATTTCAACGGCTACACGACCGTGGGCATCAACCATCTGGGCGACTGGGGCACGCAGTTCGGCAAGATGATCTGCGCCTACAAGAAGTGGGGCAACCGCGAGGAGGTCGAGAAGGGCGGCGTGCAGGCGATGGTCGATCTGTACGTCCGCTTCCACCACGAGGCGGAGCAGCACCCGGAGCTGGAGGACGAGGGTCGCGCGTGGTTCAAGAAGATCGAGGACGGCGACAAGGAAGCCATGGAGATCTTCACGTGGTTCAAGGAGGTCACGCTCAAGGACACGCAGCGCGTGTACGACCTGCTGGGCGTGTCGTTTGATTCCTACGCGGGCGAGAGCTTCTATAACGACAAGATGGCGCCGGTCGTCGAGGAGCTGCGCGAGAAGGGGCTGCTGATCGAGTCTCAGGGGGCGCAGGTCGTCGATCTGGAGGCCTACGGCATGCCCCCGGCGCTGATCCTGCGCAGCGACGGCGCGACGCTCTACATCACCCGCGACCTTGCGGCGGCGTTCTACCGCCACAACACCTATCACTTCGACAAGTGCCTGTACGTGGTGGCCTATCAGCAGAACCTGCACTTCAAGCAGCTCTTCAAGATCATCGAGCTGATGGGGCACGACTGGTACAAGGGCATGGAGCACGTCTCCTTCGGCATGGTCAGCTACGAGGGGCGCGCGCTGTCCACCCGCGAGGGCTACGTCGTCTATCTGGAGGATCTGCTGAATAAGGCGGTCGAGAAGGCGCGCGAGATCATCGAGGAGAAGAGCCCGAACCTGCCCAACAAGGACGAGGTGGCGCGTCAGGTCGGCGTGGGCGCGGTGGTCTACTTCGACCTGCACAACGACCGCAACAAGGACATCGACTTCCGCTGGGAGCGCGCGCTGAACTTTGACGGCGAGACCGGCCCGTATGTGCAGTATACGCACGCGCGCTGCTGCTCCGTGCTGCGCAAGGCGGAGGCGTTCGCGGCGGCCGAGCCGGATTACAGCGTGATCACCGACGACGAGGCGCAGGATGTGCTGATGCTGATTTCGCACTTCCCGCAGGTGGTTCGCAAGGCGATGGAGCAGAGCGAGCCGTCGATGATTACGCGCCACACGACCCAGCTGGCGCAGGCCTACAACAAGTATTACTTCGAGCACCGCATCATGGACGAGAGCGACCCGGCCGGAACGGCGGCGCGCGTGAACCTGACCCGCGCGGTTCGCGACGTGATTAAGACGGGGCTGTATCTGATCGGTGTGGAAGCGCCGGAGAGGATGTAAAGGGGAACGCCTATGGACATCGGACAGCTTCGCGGGCTTTTGCTCGATCTGGATTGCATGACGGCGCTGCGCCATACGCTCCGAAACAGGGCGATGGCGGCGCTGGTCGATCTGTGCCGCGCCTGCGCGAAGGACAACGCCGACGAGGCAGCGCTGACAGCGGCCTACTGCCGCGTTTACGACGCATGGCTGGACGCGGCGGCGCACGGGCGCGGCGGCTTTGCGCGCGAGGCGCTGGAGGCGGTGCTGTTTGAGGAAAGCCCGGCGGCGCTGCTCTGCGCGCGGATGGATGTGCTGCCCTACAGCCTGACCAACGCGCTGGCCAACGATCTGGACGCGCTGGGGCGGCTGACGGCGATTGAACCGGCGATGTTCCTGCTGCTGTGTGAACGCGCGGGCATGAGCGGGCAGACGGCGGCGCGCCTGCCCGTTTGGGAACCGACGCTGGGCAGCGAGATGGGCGACCCGCGGCTATCCCAAACGATGCTGAGCCGGGAAGGCGTGGCCATGACGGCGGCGTTTTTCCGAAAGCAGGGCACGGGGCTGTTTGCCCGCTGTCCGGGCAGCACGTGGGTCGGCGAGAGCGAAAAATATCCGCTCGGGCTGCGCGGCATCCGCGAACCGGATCCGATCCGGCTGGAAGACATGGTGCTCTACGAGCGGGAGCGCGGCGCGCTGGTGGAAAACACGCGCCGGCTGCTCGACGGGCGGCAGGCCTGCAACATTCTGCTCTACGGCGACAAGGGAACGGGCAAATCCGCGACGGTCAAGGCGCTGCTGAGCAGCTTCTGGCTGGAGGGGCTGCGCATCGTCGAGGTGCCGCTGGCGCAGCTGACGAATCTGCCGACGATTTTCTCCATCCTGCGCGAGCAGCCGGGGAAATTCATCGTGTTTGTGGACGATCTGGCGTTCAACGATTCCTGCCCGGAATACACGGCGCTCAAGACGGTTTTGGAGGGCGGCCTCGAGGCGCGCCCGTCGAACGTCGTGGTTTACGCGACGAGCAACCGCCGCAACATCGTGCGCCAGCGCTTCTCCGAACGGCAGGATGACGTGAATGAACGCGACACGCTGGAGGAAAAATTCTCTCTGGCGGATCGCTTTGACCTGCGGCTGACGTTCTCCGTGCCGACGCAGGAGGAATACTTCACGATCTGCCGCGCGCTGCTGGATGCGCGCGGGGCGGAATACGACTGGGACGAGCTGATGCCGCGCGCCCGCGCGTGGACGGTGAGCCACAACGGATGCTCCCCGCGGATTGCGAGGCAGTTTGTCGATTATATCGCGGGCGAAGGCAAGGCATGAGCGGAAAGAAAAGGAAAAGCCGACTGACCGGCGCGCTGATGGCGCTTTTGGGCGCGGCCTGCGCGCTGATCCTGTGCGCCGTGTTTTACGGCACGATGGTCTACCAGCTCGCGGACAGGACGGACGGCGCGCAGGCGAAGCAGGCCGAAACGGCGAAGACGTTGGCGCTGGGGAGCGGCGAAATGGAAGGCGAAAGCCGCGAGCGCGTTCAAATGGGCGGAAAGCTGTGCGACGTGCTGACGCGGACGTATCTTCTGGCGGACGGCACGCGGGCGCAGGCGATCACCGCCAGCCCGGCGGCCTACATCGAGCGGATGAAACAGGAGGGCTGGCAGGCGCAGCTCGTCACGGGCTTCGCCATCGGCGAAACGGACGCGGTATACGCGCGCAGCGGGGAAAACGCGATGCTCTGCGCGAGGGACGGCGAAACGGTTTACATGATTATCGCGCAGGCGGACGAGCAGACCCTGTACGCGCTCGGCGTGGACGCCGAAACGAAATGACGCATACAAGCCCCGGCGCGGCGCGCCGGGGCTTGTTTTATCTGAATTTTTTCGGGCACGGGAATTAAAAAACGGAGAAAAACGGAGAAAACGGGAGAAAACAGAAGGAGACCAGAAGTATTCAAAAAAACTTGCAAAAAACGGTTGACAAGCATGGCCGCCGGGTGTACAATATGCAAGCATGTTTGACGGACTGAAGAAGTCCGCTTTTTGAGAAGGAGGTGTCTTGTATGGCTGCTGCTGGTGTGCGCGTGAAGATCACGCTGGCCTGCACGGAGTGCAAGCAACGCAATTACAACACGATGAAGAATAAGCGCAACAACCCGGACCGTATCGAAATGAGCAAGTACTGCCGTTTCTGCAAGAAGCACACGGTTCACAAGGAAACCCGCTAATTCACGCGACAAGACGGACAAGGATGTGAAAGAGATGTCTGAAAACAAAGGCGCGAAGAACACCGAAAAGCCCGGTTTCTTCACCCGCGCGAAGAATTGGATCGTCGCCCTGCCTGGCCGCATTTCCGATGCGTTCAAGAACATGGTGGCCGAGCTGAAGAAGGTCGCGTGGCCGTCCAAGAAGGATCTCATCAATTACTCTATCGTCGTCATCGCGTTTGTCGTGGTGCTGGCGATCGTCGTCGGTCTGCTGGATACCGGTTCCTCGTTCCTGGTCAAGAAGCTCATTGAGCTGTAAGGCCTGACCACAGGAGGGTTAACATGGCGGACGAGAAGGCCCTGTGGTATGTTGTGCATACCTATTCGGGTTACGAAAACAAAGTCGCCAACGATCTCGTCAAGACGGTGGAAAACAACGGCATGGGCGACCTGATTCAGGAAGTCACCGTGCCGATTGAGGAAGTCGTCGAGATCCGCAATGGCAAGCCTCATACCATTCAGCACAAGCTCTTTCCCGGCTACGTTCTGGTCAAGATGATCAAGACGACGGAGAGCTGGTATGTCGTGCGCAACACGCGCGGCGTGACCGGCTTTGTCGGCCCGGGAAGCGAGCCGATTCCGCTGACGGACGAGGAATATGAGAGAATGACCAGCTGCCAGGGCACCATCCGCATCGACCTTGAGCCGGGCGACAACGTTCGGATCAAGAGCGGCAGCGTGGAGAACGCCATCGGCACGGTCGAGGAGATCAACGCCGAGGAGCACAAGGTCAAGGTCTCCATCGAGATCCTCAACCGCAAGACGACGGTGGAGTACGACATTTCCGAGGTGGAGCGCCTGTAAGCCCCCGCTCCGGAAAGACGAAACAGACAACCCCCGGGCGATCCCCGGTTGTTGAAAAGGCTCATTTCGCCAAGAGATGGGCGTCAGCCCGGTCTGCTTTTAGCGGCAGGCCGGACGTGGGAGGAACATCATGTTCCGCGTGACCACAGATTGAGGAGGATTATTACCATGGCTAAGAAAGTAACTGGCATGATTAAGCTGCAGGTGCAGGCCGGTAAGGCCAATCCTGCGCCGCCTATCGGCCCGGCGCTCGGTCAGCACGGTGTCAATATCCCGGGCTTCTGCAAGGAGTTCAACGAGCGCACCAAGAACGATGTCGGCCTGATCATCCCGGTCGTCATCACCGTCTACTCCGACCGTTCCTTCACCTTCATCACCAAGACCCCGCCGGTCCCGGTGCTCATCAAGAAGGCGCTGGGTCTCGAGTCCGGCAGCGGCAAGCCCAACAAGACCAAGGTTGGCCAGCTCACGCAGGCGCAGGTCCGCGAGATCGCTGAGAAGAAGATGCCCGACCTGAACGCCGCCGACATCGAGTCCGCGATGAGCATGGTCAAGGGTACCGCCCGCTCCATGGGCGTGACTGTCGCCGACGCCTAACAGGCGGTGAAAAGCGCGGCTCGCCGCGCGAGGCGGCTTGCGTTAAGCAGGCCGGAAACTGTGGGAGGATTTTAAGCCGTTTGTACCACAAGGAGGAACATAAACATGAAGCATGGCAAGAAGTATCTCGAGAGCGCGAAGCTCATCGAAAGCAGCAAGCTGTATGATCCGGACGAGGCCGTGAAGCTCGCCCTGCAGACCGCGAAGACCAAGTTCGACGAGACCATGGAGATCTCCGTGCGTCTGGGCGTCGATCCGCGTCAGGCCGATCAGCAGGTTCGCGGCGCTGTCGTGCTGCCGCATGGCACCGGCAAGAAGGTTCGCGTCCTCGTGTTCGCCAAGGGCGAGCAGGCCAAGGCCGCCGAGGAGGCCGGCGCGGATTACGTCGGCGCTGAGGAGCTGGTTGCGAAGATCCAGGGCGAAAACTGGTTCGACTTCGACGTTGTCGTCGCGACCCCGAACATGATGGGCGTTGTCGGCCGTCTGGGCCGCGTCCTCGGTCCGAAGGGCCTCATGCCGAACCCGAAGAGCGGCACCGTCACCATGGATGTGGCGAAGGCCATCAGCGAGATCAAGGCTGGTAAGGTCGAGTATCGTCTGGACAAGCAGGCGATCATCCACTGCCCGATCGGCAAGAAGTCCTTCACCGCCGAGCAGCTCACGGCCAACCTGACCGCGCTGATGAACGCCATCAACCGCGCCAAGCCGGCCGCGGCCAAGGGCATTTACCTGCGTTCCGTCGTCCTGTCTTCCACGATGGGCCCGGGCATCAAGGTCAACCCGCTCAAGTTCTAATTTGTAAATAGAACGCAAAATCCGCGCAGATTTCGGTCTGTGCGGATTTTTTTTTATTGACAGCGACAGGCGGCGGTGCTATCCTAAAGAAAAGACAACCGAAAAATTTTTTTCACAAGGAAGGTGCGAACGGCGATGAAAAGAAGAATGACCCTGGCGCTCGTTTTGGCGATGAGCCTGAGCGCGGCGTTTGCGACGGCGGAAGAGACGAACAGCCTCAAGGATTTCACCAGCAGGCTGAAGGGCGGCACGGTGCAGACGCAGACGGCGGAGCCGGAAACCCCGGCGGCGCAGAGCGAGGAAGAGAGCAGCTACGGCAAGCCGGTGAAGATCGAGGATCCCTTTTTCCAGAAGGTGCGTTCCTCCGCTTATCTGACCGAGGACAAGTATTCCAGAGAAGCGAACGTGATGATCGAGGTCAAGAACGTCAGCGGTCGGACGCTCTATCCCCGCGGCGCGACCGTTTCGGCGCTGAACGCGGCGGGCGAGGTCGTTGAAGAGGAGAGCTATTCCAACTGCGCGCCGGACATGGTGGAAGACGGCGAGAGCATGTTCATCTGGGATTGGTTCTACGGCTTCGAGACCCCGATTGACGAGATCGCGGGCTTCGCGGTGACGGTGGAGAGCGAAACGAGCACCTACACCGAATACCAGAAGATCGACGCGCAGGGCATGATGATGGACAGCATCGCGTATGCGCTGGTCGAGAACACGCTGGACACCGATATCTACGGCGTTTCCGCGGTGATCGCGGTGGACGACGACGAGGGCAGGCTGCTGGACGTATGCAGGGTCAGCACGGGCAACGCGACGGGCATCTTCCCCGGCAGCACGATGATCCTGCGCGCAACCGTTCGGGATTACGAAAACGACACGACGCTTGAGAGCGGCAACGCGACGGTATACGCGCTGCACGAGCTGGATTAAAGACGCATACACGAGAGAGACTTGCCGCGCCTCCTTCCGGCTATCGGCTTTTCGCATGAAAGGCTGAGCCGAAGAGAAGGAAGGGGGCAGGTCTCTTTCTGATTGAGGGGAAAACGATGAAAAAGAGAATTTGCGCGCTGTTGGCCGCCCTGATGCTGACCGGCGCGGCGGCTTCAGCGGACGGGCTGGATTTTCTCAAGCCGATCTGGATGCAGATGATGGACGGCGGGGATTCGGCGGAAGCGAGCATCCCGCAGGACGTTCGGGTGACGTGCGCGGACGAGCGGCTGACGGTCGAGAAATACGGCGTGATTTTGGAAAACGAGCATGCCGCCGAGGCGCACATCTACGCCGTTTTGCGCAACGTCAGCGGGAAGCGGCTGCCGATTCAGACGGTGCAGATGAAGGCGGTCGGCGCGAACGGGAAGGCGCTGCACGAGGAGCGTTATGTCAGCCATCTGCCGGACGTGATCGAGCCCGGAGAGACGATGATCGTCAGCGAATGGATGTACGACTTTACGAAGGATATCGGCAGGGTGAGCGGCATCGAGATAACCGTCGAGACGAGCACGCGCGCCTACACGCGCTGGACGCGGCTGGATGGCGTTCGCGCGTGGCGGGAGGGGCAATACCTCTGCGTGGAGCTGACGAACACGACGGAGGAAACGCTCTACGGCGCGGTCAGCGGCGCGATTCTCGAAGACGCGGACGGGCGAATCCTCGACGCGATGATGCAAAGCGCATACGCCACGGAAGACATGGGGCTTTTGCCGGGCAGCAGCGTCATCTGGCGCAAAAGGCTGGAGGACAGCGCGACGCTGGAAATCGGCACGGGCGAGCTGACCTGCGAGGCTTGGGCATACCGAATCGAAGAAATATAAAAAATCGCAAAAGGGCGTATCGTTTTGGCGGCTCGCGCGCTATTCCATATAGAAGGGCAAAAGGGGCGTAGGCGCGATGAAGGAAGAAAAAGAGGCGTTTATCGAATCGCTGTACCTGCAATACGCGGGAAAGCTGGAACGGGCGAGTCTGAACTACGTGCGGCACCGGGGGGAATACCGCGATCTGGTGGACGACAGCATCCAGAAGACGTTTCTGAAGGCCTACGAGGAATACGACGCGCTGAAGGATGCGCCGTATATCGAGGCATGGCTGTTCAAGGTCTGCCGGTATCGGCTGATGACGGCGCTGAATACCTACCGAAGACGGCAGAAACGGCATGTGCCGCTGGAGGATGACGCGGCGCTGACGGAGCGGGAGCTGATGACGGCCATCGACGCGCTGCCCGACAGAATCAGCAGCCGGGAAACGCTTGAGCGGGTTTTGGACGCGCTCAACGAGCGGGAAAAAGGGCTGGTTCAGGCGCATTTTGTGGACGGCGTGAGCTGTGAAGAGCTGGCGAAAAGGCAGAACACGACCATCGGCGCGATTCGGACGGCGCTGGCGCGGCTGAGAAAGAAGGCGCGGCGGCTGGCCGAGGACGAGCGGACATGACGGATGGAATATCGGATAGGAGACAGCGGATATCGGATGGAGGGAACAAGCGTGAGCATCGAAGAAAAAATGGATATGCTGCGCCAGAAAATCAAGGACGGGGCGCTCGGTGCGGACGACGCGCGAAGGGCGCTGCGGGCGGAAATCGACGGCGAGCTGCGCAAGGCGGCGGCGGACGTCGATATGGACGCGGTGAACGCCTGCGAAGCGCTGCTGGCCGAGCTGAGCGGCGCGAAGGAGGAGACGCACGCGGCGCAGAACCTGCGCGCGATCCGCGAGAAGCTGCATCCCCAAAAGCGCGCGCCCAAGCGGAGCGCGGCGGTCGCGGCGCTGCTGGCGGCGGTGCTCGTATTCGGCGGTACGGCGACGGTCTTGGGGCTTTCGGGCAACGACCACACCAAGCGGCTTGAGGAATTGCAGGAGAACCGGACGGTTCAGGTCGCGCAGATCACCCCGGAGAACGAAACGCGCGTGACGCTGCCCATCGGCGCGCAGACGCTGACCCTTGAGCAGGCGGCACAGCGGGATATCCTCGACGAGACGGGGAAGCTCCGCGTTCTGGCGCAGACGCTGACCGACGTGGACGAGGCGGGCGGCATTCGGATGCTGCTGGTGCTGGCGGAAAGCGCAGAGGAAATGCACGTGGACGGCGCGTATCTCGTCGGTTTTGACGCGGACGGGAAGCGGCTGGAAACCGCCGTGGATATGAGCGTCAGCCCGGCGCTGCTGGCGGGCGGAAAATCGCTCCTGAGCGCGGAGATCGAGCCGGGGGCGATGGACGGGGCGGAACGGTTTGAAATCTGGCTGAACATCGAGCAGGCGCCGACGCGAATCGCCGAAGAACAGGACGCGGACGCGGAGCTGCGCGACCACTATTTTGTGGCGACGCTGACGAAGGACGCGGACGACAGCGGGGAAACCGACGGATACGTGAGCATCTGGGCGACGGACGCGCAGGGAATGCTGCTTGACGGATTCAATGCGTCGCTGGACGAGGGCGAGCAGCTGCTCGCGGGCGAAACATGGACGTTTGAAAAGCGCATCGGAAGCTGGGTGACGCTTGAGCAGGAGGATAACGCGGAGACGGGCTCGGTGGGGTATAGGATGGTTCGGGCAAGATAAATCCCGACGGAAACCGCCGCGTTTTTGCAAGACAGAGGAACAGCGCCAAAAAAGAGACGGAAACCCTCTGTTTTTCGCTCAAAATCGTTGACAATCCCGGATAAATATGATATGATAGCACCCGTGAATTGAAAAGTTCTGTGCCTAAGACAGTTGGTCACGCGCTTGCGCGTCATAAAGGGTTTTCCGCCAGCCGAGGTGCGAGTGCGATTTTTCCGTGAAAACGGTTTTCTGCCCTTGCGCCCAGCGCAGGGGCTTTTCTTTTCCGAAACCTTTCGGGAAGGAGGAAAATGACATGTCCAAGAATTTTGAAGCGAAGAAAGTCGTTGTTTCCGAAATCGAGGAGAAGATCGAGAAGGCCGAGTCCATCGTCATCGTCGAGTATAAGGCGCTGACCGTGGAGGCCATCACCGCCCTGCGCGCCAAGTGCCGCGCGGCGAACGTTGATTACTGCGTTCTCAAGAACACGCTGATGAAGCGCGCGCTGGAGAACAAGGGCATCAAGATCGACGACGCGATTCTCGAAGGCCCGAACGCTTTCGTTTTCGGCAACGGCGATCCGGTGTCCGCTCCGAAGCTCATCAAGGAGTTCATCACCGCCGCTGAGAAGGACAAGAAGACGTCCCCGCTGACCATCAAGGCCGGCATCATGGACGGCGCTGTGCAGAGCGTGGAAGAGGTCAAGGCTCTGGCCGATATCCTGCCGCGCGAGCAGCTCATCGCCAAGATCATGGGTTGCCTCAATTCTCAGGCGACCGCTCTGGCTTACGTCATTCAGGCGATTGCCGACAAGAAGGCCGAAGCCGGCGAGCAGTAATCTGCAAAAGACAGCCGGATAGACGGCATCTTCAAACCAAACAAATCTACAATAACGGAGGTAACTTACCATGGAAATCAATGAGATCGTTTCCGCTATCGAAAGCCTGACCCTGATCCAGGCTTCTGAGCTCGTGAAGGCCCTCGAAGAGAAGTTCGGCGTTTCCGCCGCCGCTCCGGTTGCCGCTGCTGGCGTCGCTGGCGCTCCGGCCGCTGCCGCTGAGGAGAAGACCGAGTTTGACGTCGTTCTGGCTGGCTTCGACGCTGCCAAGAAGGTCGCCATCATCAAGGCCGTCCGCGAGGTCGTGCCGGGCCTGGGCCTGAAGGAAGCCAAGGACATCGTCGAAGGCGCTCCGAAGACCCTGAAGGAAGGCGCTTCCAAGGAAGAGGCCGAGACCATGAAGAAGAAGCTCGAAGAAGCGGGCGCGAAGGTCGAAGTCAAGTAATTTCCCTTTCCCGGAAATTCAGCCCCCTGCCGTTAGCAGGGGGTTTTCCTTTTTGGCACGACCGCGCGAAGAAAATTGCCCAAAAGGCTTGACTTGAGGCCGAGGTCAGGTTGTATGATAGAAGGGGATTTGCTTCATGAAACAGGGCTTTGAAAGGGTGTACAGGATGGACAACATCAAGAAGAATTTCGGCTTTGGCTGCATGCGCCTGCCGATGAACGGGGAAAGCGTGAACCTTGAGGAAACCGGACGGATGGTCGATGCATTTTTGGAGGCGGGCTTCAACTACTTCGATACGGCGCACGGCTATCTTCAGGGCGAGAGCGAAAAGGCGCTCAAGGCCTGCCTGACGAGCCGCTATCCGCGCGAAAGCTACGTGCTGACGGATAAGCTGACGGGGAGCTTTTTTAAGAGCGAGGCGGATATCCGGCCGCTGTTTGAAAGCCAGCTCGAAGCCTGCGGCGTGACGTATTTCGATTTTTACCTGATGCACGCGCAGAGCGCGAAGAACTACGGCCACTTCAAGGCCTGCCGCGCGTATGAGACGGCGTTCGCGCTGAAGGCGGAGGGCAGGGTTCGCCACGTCGGCCTCTCCTTCCACGACAGCGCGGAGGTGCTGGAGCAGATTCTGACGGAGTATCCGGCGATCGAGGCGGTGCAGCTCCAGTTCAACTACGCGGATTACGACGACCCGAAGGTGCAGAGCCGCAAATGCTACGAGGTCTGCGTGAAGCACGGCAAGCCGGTGATCGTCATGGAGCCGGTCAAGGGCGGCAATCTGGTCAATCTGCCGGAAAACGCGAAGGCCGTGCTGGATGCGCTGCACGGCGGAAGCGCGGCGAGCTACGCGATTCGCTTTGCGGCGGGCTTCCCCGGCATGATGATGGTGCTCTCCGGCATGAGCAACATGGAGCAGATGCGGGATAATCTCTCGTTCATGCGGGATTTCCGGGCGCTCGATGAACGCGAAAAGGCCGCTGTCGGCCGCGTTCGGGCGATTTTAAGCGGCGGGAACCTGATTCCCTGCACGGGCTGCCGCTACTGCGTTGACGGATGCCCGAAACACATCGCCATCCCGGAGCTGTTCGCGGCGATGAACGACAGGCAGATGCACCCCGACGGAAACGCCGATTACGCGGCGCACGCCGCGCCCGGACGCAGGGCGTCGGATTGCGTGAAATGCGGCAAGTGCGAGCGAGCCTGCCCGCAGCATCTGCCGATTCGCCAGCTCTTGCAGCGCGTCGCGCACGAATTTGAAAAGGCCTGAAGAGGAACGGAGCAGGCGGGAGGTTTGTTTGAGCGCCGCTGCTTTGATCCGGTTTTCCTGTTTCGAAAGGAGTTTCGCAAACCCCTTGACATTCCCTGACGAACGTGCTAAACTACAATCTAGTTTTCAATACTAGATGGGTTGCTCGAAGGGGGAAGCGCTATGGCACGCACCAAACTCATGGATCGCGAAATGCCGGTCTACACGAAAAACGAAGAGCTGTTCAACATGATCAGCCACATTGTCGGCGGCGCGGTGGGCGTCGCGGGGCTGGTGCTGTGCATCATCGTTTCCGCGCTGCACCACAACGGATTCGGTCTGGCCGGATCAATCGTGTTCGGCGT
Organism: uncultured Eubacteriales bacterium; assembly: GCA_900542395.1. Taxonomy (GTDB): domain Bacteria; phylum Bacillota; class Clostridia; order Christensenellales; family Aristaeellaceae; genus Ventricola. Next base: position 24,894 of record UQNM01000011.1, on the reverse strand, counting down.
TTCGATGATCCTGCTGTATACGATGTCCAGCGTCTACCACGGGCTCAAGCCCGGCCTTGGCAAGCGCGTGATGCAGGTGTTTGACCACTGCACGATCTACGTGCTGATTGCGGGCACGTATACGCCGCTGCTGCTGAGCGCGATGCGGCCGATTGACCCGGTGGCCAGCTGGGTGCTGATGGGCATTGTCTGGGCGCTGGCGGCGGTGGGCATTGCGTTCACGGCGATTGACCTCAACAAATACAAGGTCTTTTCGATGGTCTGCTACATGGCCATCGGCTGGTGCATCGTCTTCAAGCTCCCGCTGCTGATTCAGGCCATCGGCTGGGGCGGCTTCCTGCTGATTCTGGGCGGCGGGCTGCTGTATACGGTGGGCGCGGTGCTCTACGGCAAGGGCAGAACCAAGCCGTTCATGCATTGCGTGTTCCACGTGTTTGTGATTCTGGGCAGCGTCTGTCACATTCTGGCGATTCTGCTGTTCGCGCTGTAAGAACGCCTTTTGTCACGCTGACATTTCTCAAGGAAAGCGGCTTTAACGGAAAACAGACTGCATATTGAAAGAACAGTAAATGAGCAAATCCGAAATTATGCACAAATTCCGGTAACGGGCGCGCAATGCGCGCCCCTACAACGTTGCGGAAAAGCAACCGCGCATTATGCTGCTGTGCCCGTAGGGGCGCGCATTGCGCGCCCGCGTTTGTTGAAAGAAAACTCTGCTGTGAGCGCATGACTTGCGGCGGAGTTTCTTTTTATTTTCGGAGGATATGCGCCCAAAAGGGCTTCCTCCTTGAGGAAGCTGTCAGCGGAGCTGACTGAAGGAGTAAAGCGAGGCTGCGGGCTTTCGTCCAGCTTTTTTGAAACAACGCAAAATAAATTTTTGAATCAGAAACGCGATTTTTGCGCAAGGTGTGTAAAATTTCGGTAAAATGATGGTTGTGCATGACCAAGTGAAGTGATATAATAATCGCAAAGGCAATGAGCGAACCATCCACTGCCTAAAACAAAAAGGAGGAAACTTTCCATGAAAAAATTCCTTGCTGCCGCCCTGGCGTCCATGATGCTCATTGGCGGCGCGGCGCTGGCTTTGGCCGACGGCGAACTGAACATCTGCTCCCCGAACAGCGACGGCCTGCTCTCCATCATCCCGGTGTTTGAGGAGCAGACGGGCATCAAGGTCAAGGTCGAGTCCATCGGCACGGGCGACTGCATGAAGCGCATCGGCAGCGAAATCGCGCAGGAATACAGCACCTTCGATCTCATGTACGGCGGCTCGCTGGCCAACTACGTGGCCAACGCGGATCTGTTCCAGGATTACGTCTCCGATCAGGATCAGTACCTGATGGATGCGTACAAGAACACCCGCGGCTACTGCACCAACTACACCATCGACGGCTCCGTGCTGCTGGTGAACACCGACATGCTCAAGGAAATGGGCATCGAGGTGAACGGCTACGCCGATCTGCTCCAGCCCGAGCTGGTGGGCAAGATCGCTTCCGCCGATCCGGCTTCTTCTTCCTCCGCGTTCTGCCAGCTTACCAACATGCTGCTCGCCATGGGCGGCTATGAGGACGACGCGGCCTGGCAGTATGTGCAGGATCTGTTCGTCGGCCAGCAGGTCGCCATCACCAGCGGCTCCTCCGCGGTGTACAAGGGCGTTTACAACGGCGAATATGCCGTCGGCCTGACCTACGAAGACCCCTGCGTCACCCTGATTAAGGACGGCGCGACCAACATCAAGGTCGTCTACCCGGTCGAGGGCACCGTGTTCCTGCCGGCGCAGATCGGTATCGTCAAGAACGCGAAGAACGTCGAGAACGCCAAGGCGTTCGTCGATTTCATGCTCTCCGAAGAGGCGCAGCGCTTCCTGGCGGAAAACACCACCAGCCGCAACGTGCGCGAGGTTGAGTATAAGAACGACGTTATGACCCCGCTGGCCGACATCAAGCTCATCTACGAGGACAGCGATTACGTCATCGCCCACACCTCCGAGCTGAAGGAAAAGGTTCAGGATATCATGATGGACATGTAATTTCCACATGCCTTCGGGCGAGGGCGTCGGCCGTCAGGCCGCGCCTTCGCTTTTTATAGGGCGGAAGGCGCACGAGCCGAAGGCCCGGCTAAACGGGAAAATAACGCGAAAGGAATCAACGGATATGAGCGTAGGGATTCATTTTGAGCACATCGTCAAGAAATATGGGGAGAACGTCATCATCCCCGACCTGAATCTGGACGTCAGGGAGGGCGAGTTCTTCACGCTGCTCGGCCCCTCCGGCTGCGGCAAGACGACGCTGCTGCGCATGGTCGCGGGCTTCAACTCCATCGAGGGCGGCACCATCGCCTTTAACGGCAGGGTCATCAACGATATCGCCCCGAACAAGCGCAACATCGGCATGGTTTTCCAGAATTACGCCGTCTTTCCGCACATGACCGTGCGCGAGAACGTCGCCTTCGGCCTTGAAAACCGCCATCTGCCGAAAAACGAGATCAAGCGGCGCGTCGATGAGATTTTGGAGACCGTGAAGATCACCCAGTATGCCGACCGCCTGCCCGAGCGCCTTTCCGGCGGCCAGCAGCAGCGCGTCGCGCTCGCCCGCGCCATCGTCATCAAGCCGGACGTGCTGCTGATGGATGAGCCGCTTTCCAACCTCGACGCGAAGCTGCGCATCGAGATGCGCAACGCCATCCGCCAGATTCAGAACAGCGTCGGCATCACCACGATCTACGTCACGCACGATCAGGAGGAGGCCATGGCCGTTTCCGACCGCATCGCGGTCATGTCCGGCGGCGTGATTCAGCACGTCTCCACGCCCAAGAGCATCTATCAGCGCCCGGCAAACCAGTTTGTCGCCAACTTCATCGGCCGCAGCAACACGCTCAGCGCGCGCTACGCGCAGGGCGCGCTGCACTTCGGCAACGGCTACGTGACCCCCTACGACAACTGCGGCAACGCCCCGGCGGAGGATGTGCTGGTCGCGGTTCGCCCGGAGGAGTTTGTGCTCGCGGCGGACGGCCAGCAGGGCATCGACGCGACGGTGGTTTCCAGCGTGTTCCTCGGACTGAACACGACGTACTTCGTCGAGCTCTACGACGGCACCAACGCCGAGATCGTCGAGGAAAGCTCGATTTCCAGCATCATCCCCAACGGCACGAAGGTCAAGCTGACCCTCAAGCAGGACAAGATCAACGTGTTCACCGCAGACGGCAAGACCAACCTGACGAAAGGGGTTGTGAACGATGTCCGCTAAAGCGCCCCGCAAAAAGATTCGCTGGGATCTGTGGATGATCGTCACCGTCGGCGTCAGCATCTTCTACATGCTGTTCCTGCTCTATCCGCTCATCAGCATGCTCAGCAAGAGCGTCATCGGCGAGGACGGCGGTTTCACATGGCAGTATTTCGCCAAGGTCTTCCACAAGAAATATTATCAGCGCGCGATCTGGGGCAGCCTCAAGATCTCCGCGACCGTGACGCTGATTACCGTGCTGCTGGCGACGCCGCTGGCCTACATCATGTCCACGGTGAAGATCCGCTTCGCCGGCGCGCTGCAAATCCTGATTCTCGTCAGTTCGATGAGCGCGCCGTTTATCGGCGCTTACGCATGGATCATGCTCTGCGGCCGCAACGGAACCATCACCAATTTCCTGCTCAACACATTCGGCTTCAGGCTCGGCGACATCTACGGCTTCAAGGGCTGCGTCATCGTTATGAGCTTGCAGCTCTATTCGCTGGTGTTCATGTTCGTCTCCGGCGCGTTCAAGAATCTGGATAATTCGCTGGTCGAGGCGAGCGAGAGCCTCGGCTGCTCCGGCGCGCGCAAGATCTTCAAGATCGTGCTGCCGCTGATTCTGCCGACGCTGCTCTCCGGCGCGCTGATGGTGTTCATGCGCACGTTCGCCGACTACGGCACCCCGATGCTCATCGGCGAAAACTACAACACCCTGCCGGTCGTCGTTTACAAGGAGTTCCTCTCCGAAATCGGTTCGAGCGACGGCATGGCCGCGGCAATTTCCATCATCGCGATTGTGATTACGACGGCGGTGTTCCTGCTGCAAAAGTACATCGCCAACCGCAAGGTGTTCTCCATGAGCGCGCTGCATCCCGTCGAGGCGAAAAAGCTCCACGGCGTGAAGAACGTGCTCGCGCATGCGTACTGCTACATTCTGGTCGGGCTGGCCATCATGCCGCAGTGCTACGTCATCTACTCCTCCTTCCGCAACACGAGCGGCAAGCTCTACACCGACGGCTTCGGTCTTGGCAGCTATAAGGAGGCGTTTTCCACCGTCGGCAGCTCCATTGTGCACACCTACGCGCTGGCGTTCGCCGCGATTTTCGTGATCGTGCTGGTGTCGCTGTTCGTCTCCTACGTGGTGGTGCGCCGCCGCAACGTGTTCAACGCGGCGATCGACGTGGTTTCCATGTTCCCGGAGACGGTCATGGGCTCCATCCTCGGCATTGCGCTGCTGACCACGTTCAACAAAAAGCCGCTGCTGCTGACGGGCGGCGCGTTCATTATGATCCTCTCGTATACGATTCGCCGTATGCCGTATACGATCCGCTCCTCCTCGGCGATTCTGCGCAACATTTCGCCCAGCATCGAGGAGGCCTCCATCAACCTCGGCGCGTCGGATTTCAAGACATTCTTTAAGGTCACCGTGCCGATGATGATGTCCGGCGTTATCTCCGGCGCAATCCTTTCATGGATCATGATTATCACGGAGCTGTCCACCTCCATCATCCTCTACACGAGCAAGACCAAGACGATGACGCTGGAAATCTATTCCCAGATCATCCGCGGCAACGACGGCGTGGCTTCCGCCATCTCCGCCATCCTGACGTTCTCGACGATCATCGCGCTGGCGGTGTTCTTCAAGGTGAGCGGTAAGAAAGAGATCACCATGTAATTTGCAGCCCGCCCAAGCGGCGGACTGCCGAAGGGACGACCGGAGGAAGAAATCCGGTCGTCTTTTATCTTGCAGGAAAAAGCAAAAAATGATAAAATATACGCGGTTCATCCGCAAAAAAGCGCAGGAGGGGAACGGGCTTGATTCACATTAAAGAGCTGTTTCGGCTTCAGGACATTCAGCGTTTGCGCCTGATCGCCGGTCGGGACGGATTGGAGCGCACCGTGACGGCGGCCGTTCTGTTTGAATACGACCCCTCCCGCGTGCAGCTTCCGGATTTTTACCGCGGCGATCTGGTCGTAACCACGCTGGCTTACGCGCGCGGCGACGCGCAGCTCGTGGCGCACTCCCTTCAGGCGCTGATGAATCAGGGCATCGCGAGCCTGATGGTGAAAACGGCGTATTTCAGCGAGCTGCCGCAGTCGGTGATCGCGCTGGCCAACCGGCTGGGCACGCCCGTGTTTCTCTTTGACGACACATACATCGAGGAGGTCATTTTGCAGGTGACCGACCTCATCCGCGGCAAGCGGCATTTTTCCGGCTTCGAGCAGGACGTTGACGCGCTGATGCGCGGCGACCTGACCGAGGAGCAGACGCGGGAGCGCGCGCGGCGCATCGACCCGGTCGGGCATGGGCGCTATCGGCTGTACGCCGTCAACCCTAAGGAGCGCGTGGTCTCGCTGGACGACAGGCTCTACGCGCTGCTGGAGACGGACGCGGACGCGGCGCGGCGCTGTACGTTCATCGAGTGGCGGCGGATGATGCTGGCGCTTTGCCGCGAGGAGGACGGCCTGACCGCCGAGGAAGCGCGCGCGCGTTTTGGCGACATGCTGACGCGCGCGGGCATTGACGCGCAGGCCGTCGTCATCGGGCAGAGCGATTTGCGGGAGGCGCGCGCGCAGCTCGGCACGTCGATGTGCGAGGCGGTGTATGCCGCGCGGGCGGCGAAGCTCTGCGGAAAGGCGGCGCTCGGCGCGCATGAGCTGGGGCTTTACGCCTATCTGTTCCCGATGAGCGAAAACCCCTTCGTCTGCGACCGCTGCCGTCGGGTGCTCTCCGCCATCCGCGAATACGACGCGCAGAACCACACCAATCTGGAACAGACGGCGCTGGTCTACGTCAAGGAAAACATGGAGATTGCGGCCGCCGCCAAGGCGCTGTTTCAGCATCCGAACACGGTGCGCTACCGCCTGAGTAAGATTCAGCGCATCATGGGCATGGAGGATGACCCGCTCTTTGCGCCGATGCTCAGCCTGACGGTGAGCCTGTCGCGGATTTTGACGGAGGAGCAGGCCTGATCGCCCGCTTGAATTTTTCGCTTGTTTGAAGGAGAGAAACGCATGAACATTATCGCTCGCGCCGCGCTGTATCTGTACGACGGAAGCCAGGCGGCGCCGATTTTTCCCGACAAGGTGGGCAAGCCCGGCGACGAGGCCGCGGCGTATCTGTCCACCGTGGCGGATAAGCTGATGGCCTCCGACGGAAGCCGCACGACCTGCGTGGAGCCGAACAGCGCGCAGGAGGAGATGCTGCGCCGCTTCATCCTCACGCCGTTTCAGGAGGCGGCGGACGCGCTGATGCGCAGCATGGACGAGACCATGCAGGCGCTCGAAATCCCGCGCGAGGGTTTCGATATGGTGATTTTTTCCTTTGAGAAGGACGGCAACCCGCACCTGTGCGTGGCGCAGCTCCCCTATCGCGGCGCGATGGTGCACCGGCTCGACGTGGCCGAGGATGGAACGACCGGCACGCAGGTCGTCCCCTTTGGCGCGGTGCTCCCGCTGCCGGGCAGCAAGGGCTGCTCGGGCTTCGTGGTCAACCTGTCCACCGGCGATATCCGCCTGCGGGACGCGCAGGTGCTGACCAACGTGGGCAACCGCGCGCTGTTCGCGCAGGCGCTCTTTGCGATGGCGGAAACGAAATCCACCAAGGAGGCGGTGCAGGCCGTCGCGCAGGCGATTGCCGAGGCCGCGCCGTCCGAGATGGACACCCCGATGCTGACCCCGATGGTCAAGCGCGCGATGAGCAAATCCATCGAGGAAAAGGGCGTGATCGACGTGAAGGACGTGGCGGAGGAGGTTTTCCGCTCCGACCCTGAGCGCGAGGCGATCATCGAGCAGGTCGCCCGCCAGATTCAGGAGGAGCAGCTCGAACCCGTCATCCCGGTGGAAAACAAGCGCGTCGTCGCCCAGCTCCAGCGGGTGAAGATCAAGACGGATACCGGCATTTCCATCACCCTGCCGCGCGAACTGGCGGACGACGAAAACAGCTTCGCCGTCGTGGAGAACGGGGACGGCACGATTTCCATCATCATCAATAAAGTGCAGGAATTGAAGACGGAGTGACAAGGAGGACATCCCATGAACTGGAACGAATACGGCGCGTTTATCATCGAGGAGACGAAAAACCTGTTGGCCATCGACAGCCCGAGCGGCATGACGAAAAAGGCGGCGGAGCACGTGGCGGCGCGGTTTGAGGCGCTTGGCTATGCGCCGCAGACGACCCGAAAGGACGGCGTGCTCGTCTGCCTCGGCGGCCGGGATCGGGAAAACGGCCTGCTGCTGGAGGCACACATGGATACCCTTGGCGGCATGGTCTGCCAGATCAAGGCGAACGGGCGGCTGAAAATCACGCCCATCGGCGGCCTGCGCGCCGAAAACGTGGAGACGGAGAATTGCCGCGTCGTTACCAAGTTCGACGGCGTGATCGAGGGCACGGCGCAGCTCATCAACGCATCCACCCACGTCAACGAGAAATACGCCGATACGCAGCGCACGTTTGACACGGTTGAAATCGTGCTCGACGAGCCGGTGGCCGACGCGGAGGATGTGAAGAAGCTCGGCGTCCGCACGGGCGATTACGTCTGCTTCGAGCCGCGCACCCGCGTGACGCAGAGCGGCTACATCAAGAGCCGCTTCCTCGACGACAAGCTGAGCGTCGGGATTCTGCTGGGCTACGCGAAATATTTGAAGGACGAGCAGATCACGCCGGAGCGCGCGGTCTATGTGCACATCACCTCGTTTGAGGAGGTCGGCCACGGCGGCAGCGCGAGCGTGCCCGCGGGCGTGACGGAGGCCATCTCTGTGGACATGGGCTGCGTCGGCGAGGGGCTGACCTGCGACGAGCGCATGGTTTCCATCTGCGCGAAGGACAGCGGCGGCCCGTATCACTACGACGTGGTGCGCGGGCTGATTGCGGCAGCGGAGAAGATGGGCGCGCCTTACGCGGTGGACGTCTATCCGCGCTACGGCAGCGACGTGGAGGCGACCCTCCGCGCGGGCTACGATATCCGCCACGGCCTGATCGGTTCGGGCGTGTATGCCTCCCACGGCTATGAGCGCAGCCATGTGGAAGGTGCGCTGGCCACGCTCAAGACGCTGATCGGGTACGTGGGGTAAGGCGTAACGCGCGTTTCCCGATGGGGTTTTTACCCGAAGAAAAATAAAAAATGCTCCCCGCGTCCTTACAAATGGAGGAAACGCGGGGAGCGTTTCATTTGCTTTGGCAAAGGGGGCAGGCTCAGCCCGCATTCGCTTCGCGCGCTTTGAGCTGGCGCAGAATCCCGCTCATCATGGCGATGCACAGCGCCAGCGTGCAGATATCCGCGACGGGTTGGCTGATCTGGATGCCGAGCAGACCGAAGACGCGCGGGAAGATCAGCAGCGCCGGGATGAGGAAGATGCCCTGACGCGCGGTGGAGATGATCGTGGAGCGCACGCCGTAGCCGATGGCCTGCGTGAACATGTTGCACATGGTGATATAGCCCCAGAGCGGCAGGGTCAGAAGCTGAAGACGCAGGGCGAAGGTGCCGATTTCGATGACCTGCGGATCGTCGCGGCGGAACAGGGCGATGATCTGGCCGGAGAACGGCAGGGAGATGACGCACAGCACGACCAAAATGACGGTCACGACCTTCACGCAGAACCAGAAGGCCTCGCGCACGCGCCCGAACTTGCCCGCGCCGTAAGAGAAGCCGCAGACCGGCTGGAAGCCCTGACCGAAGCCGATGACGGAGGAATTGATGAACATCGCGTAGCGGCAGACGATGGACATGGCGGCAATCGCCGCGTCGCCGTAAACCCCCGCCGCGTTATTGAGCAGGATGTTCGAAATGCTCGCGATGCCCTGACGGCCGAGGGAGGGGATGCCGTTGTAGCAGATGCCGCCGTAGATCCGGAGGCTGGGCTTGAAATGCGAAAAGCGGATGGAGAGCGCGTCCGCCTTCGTGTTGCACATCGTCAGCAGGATGCAGAAGCTGACGACCTGCGAGAGCGCCGTCGCCAGCGCCGCGCCCGCCGTGCCCATATCCAGCGCGAAGATGAGGATGGGGTCGAGCACGATGTTGAGAATACCGCCCGCGGTGATGCCGACCATGCCGTACATCGTCAGCCCCTCAAAGCGCAGCAGGTTGTTCATCACGAACGAGCACATCATAAACGGCATGGCGTAGAAGATGTAGGTGGCATAATCCTTGGCGTAGGGGGCGATGGTCTCCGTCGAGCCGAGGAAACGAACGACGGCGTCGATGTTCGTCAGGCTGAAAAACGCCAGAATGACGCCCGCGATGAACGCCGTGAAGAACGACGTGGAGGCGTAGGCGTCGGCCTTTTCACGGTTGCCCGCGCCGAGCGCCTGGCTGACGTGCGTGCCCGCGCCCATGCCGATCATAAAGGAGACGGCCTGAATGATCGCCATGGCGGAGAAGATGACGCCCACCGCGCCGGAGGCGGAGGTGCCGAGCTGGCTGACGAAGAAGGTATCGGCCATGTTGTAAATGTTGGTGATGAGCATGGAGATGATCGTCGGCACGGCGAGCTCCGGGATGACGCGGCTCACCGGGTCGCAGAGGAGCATGTGGTTGCGCTGTTCGGCTGTCATGGATTTCATGGCTTAATTCTCCTTGGCTTCAGTGATTCTTTAGCGGACGGACGGGTTGAAATCAGAGCAGATACCCCGCCAGCGAGAGCGCGAGGCTCAGCGCCAGCGCGGCCAGAACGTCGCTGAGATCGTGCTGGCCGGAGAGCACGCGAAGGCCGCCGATGAGCGCGCAGAGCAGCGCCATGCAGACGACGACCGCCGGACGCGGAAAGACGTAGACGACGGCGCAGGCGATGGCGGCGGCGCTGGCGGTGTGGCGGCTGGGCATGCTCTTGCCCTTGCCGGGGCTGTATGCGCCGACGGGCGGCGCGCCGTAGCGATCGTAGGGGCGCTGCTTGCCGATCAGCGGGCGCAGCGCCGTCACCACGGCGAAACAGGCGGCGGGGACGAGCACCGCGCGGACGATGCGCCCGTCGCCGGTGAACATCAGATACAGAAGCGACGCGCAGTAAATTGCCGCGCAGAGCAGCGTCGGCGCGCGGAGCGCCTTTTCCCTGCCCGGCAGGCGGTCGGCGACGCGGCGCGTGGCCTCGGTCATGCGGATGTATTGCTCGCGGGTCATAAACGGCCTCCTTGACTGAACGGGGGAAGATCGGTATAATAAAACCATTGGATCGGGCGCGCCGCCTGTGCGGAAGCGCCCCGGAAAGGATCAATATGCTTGAAACGATGAAGGCCGCCATTTTCGATATGGACGGCACACTGCTCGATTCCATGACCCAGTGGCGCAGGATGAACGGCGCATTCGTCCGCGAAATGGGCATCGAGCCGACGGAAAAACAGGAAGCGGACATGATGTCCATGTCCGGCACGATGGTCGTGGATTATTTCAGGAGCGAGTTCGGGGTCGATACCGATTTTGAGGCGCTCTGCGTCAGAGCCTGCGAGGCGATGGAGCCTGTTTACAGCGGCGGCGTGCCGCATAAGCCCGGCGCAGCGGCCTATTTGAAGCGCCTGCGTGCGCGGGGCGTGAAATGCGTCATCGCGACGGCGACGCCCGCCCGATTGGCGATGATCGGCCTCAACTGCGCGAATCTGGTCAGCAATCTGGATTATATTTTCACCACCGACATGCTGAACCTCAACAAGAGCCAGAATGCGTTCTTTGAGCGCGTGAGCGAAATCATCGGCGTACCGAAGGAAGACTGCGTCATGTTTGAGGATTCGCTCTACGCCATGCAGGGCGCGAGAAACGCGGGGCTCGGCGTGGTCGGCATCACGGACGCGACCAACGCGCGCGACCGCGAGGCGATTCGCGCCTGCTGCGACGCGGTGATTGATTCCTTTGACGAACTGCCGTAATCGGCGCGTTTTTTTCGCTGATTTTGCTTTGGGTCGCCCCATCCCCAAACCTCCCTCCTCGAGGGAGGGGGACCGCCCGCAGGCGGTGGAAGGAGTTCCTGCCCGTAGGCGGTGGAAGGAGTTCCCGCCCGCAGGCGGTGGAAGGAGTAAGTTTTTACGCCGATTCTTTCATTTTAGCACTTTTCAGGAGCCGCGTCAAACCCGCCGGAACGGAAAGGGGGCTGTTCCGACTGAAAAAATGTGATGCGATGGCTTGCAAAGACTGGCGGAAGGTTTCAAGCGAAGACGAAGGGAGCGGCTGCCATGCCGGAGGATTGGAAACGGGCGCTGGAGCGCCGTCTGGCCGATGTGCCCAGAGGTGAGGTGCTCATTCGGGCGGCCTCGGGCGCGCCGCTTTTCCCGCCGCCCGCCTGCGCCTGTATCGGGCGGGACGAGAAGGGGCGGCTGGATATCTGGCCGCTGTACCCCGGCGTGGAGCTGACCTTGCAGGCGTACAGCGCGAAATCGGTCGCCTTTCACCACGATGTGCCCGGCGCGGCGATGCTGGAAATCAACCACTGCTACGCCGGGCGCGTCGGTTATACCAGCGGCGCGGAACCGGCGCTGTATCTGGGCGAGGGGGATCTCTCGCTCCACGGGCTGCATACCGGCGTCGAATCGGTGATGCAGTTCCCGTTTGACGGCTATCTGGGGTTCAGCTTCCGCGTGGACGTCGCGCGGCTGGATGGGGAGCGCCCGGCGTTTATGCGCGAGGCGGGCGTTTCCGGCGCACAGATTCTGGCGCGGTTCTGCGGAGAAAACGGGTTTTCCGTGCTCTCCTCGGCGGAGCAGGTCGGCGCGCTGCTCGATCCGCTCTACACCCTGCCCGAGCGCCTGCTGATTCCATACGCCAAGCTCAAGTTTCAGGAGCTGATGCTGCTGCTGAGCGTCATGGATGCGCCGCCCGTGACCCAAAGCGCCTATCAGGCGGAGCAGATCGCGCTCATCCGGCGGATTCACGACCAGATGATGTCGGATATGAGCCAGCGCTGCACGATTGAGATGCTCTCCCAGCAATACCACATCAACACATCGACGCTCAAGAGCCTGTTCAAAACCGTCTATGGCCAGCCGCTCGCCGCGCACATGAAGGAGCACCGCATGGAATACGCCGCGCGGCTTCTGCGCACGACGACGGATTCCCTCGCGGAGATCGCGGAAAAGGTCGGCTACGAGAGCCAGAGCAAGCTGACCGCCGCGTTCAAGAGCGCCTATGGCGTTCTGCCCAGCGAATACCGGAAGGAGAAAAAAGAAAACAGCCGCCCTTGACGGGCAGCTGAAACGATGTTATATTATAGGCACAGCAGCGGGCTTTTACAGAGCTTTAGCCCTGCTTGTCGGAGGAAACATGATGTCCGTCATGTTCCTCCTTTTTCTTTTGCAAGTCTTTCGTCTCGCGCCCGTTACAGGTTATGCACCCGCAGCGCGCGAATCGCGTTGAGCACCGCCAGCACCATCACGCCGACATCGGCAAAAATCGCCGCCCACATGTTCGCCAGACCCAGCGCGCCGAGCGCAAGGCAGGCGAATTTGACCGCCAGCGCGAAGACGATGTTCTGATACACGATGCCGATACATTTGCGGGAGATGCGGATGGCCTTGGCGATTTTCAGCGGGTCGTCGTCCATCAGCACGACGTCCGCCGCCTCGATGGCCGCGTCCGAACCCATCGCGCCCATGGCGATGCCGATATCCGCGCGGCTGAGCACCGGCGCGTCGTTGATGCCGTCGCCGACGAACGCCAGCTTATCCTTGCCGCCCTTGCCGGCGAGCAGCTTTTCGACCTGCGCCACCTTGTCGGCGGGCAGCAGCTCGCTGTGCACCTCGTCCACGCCCAGCGCCCCGGCGACCTGATCGGCCACGCGGCGGCTGTCTCCGGTGAGCATGACGGTCTTTTCCACACCGGCATGCCTGAGCCGCTCGATGGCCTCCTTGGCGTGCGGCTTCACCACGTCGGAAATCACGATGTGCCCCGCGTACTGCCCGTCGATGGCGATGTGGATGATCGTGCCGACGCTGTGGCAGTCGATAAACGGAATACCGCGCAGCGCCATCAGCTTGTCGTTGCCTGCCAGCACGGCGTGGCCGTCCACCACGGCGGAAACGCCCTTGCCGCTGATCTCCTGAATGTCGCGCACACGGTCGCGGTCGATGGCCTTGCCGTAGGCGCGCTGGAGGCTCTTGCTGATGGGGTGGGAGGAGGCACATTCCGCCAGCGCCGCGTATTCCAGCAGCTTTTCGTTTTCCATCTCGCTGTGGTGAACGCCGCTGACCTCGAAAACGCCCTGCGTCAGCGTGCCGGTCTTGTCAAAGACGACCGTTTTGACCTGCGACAGCGTTTCCAGATAGTTCGAGCCTTTAATCAGCACGCCCTCTTTGCTCGCGCCGCCGATGCCCGCGAAGAAGCTCAGCGGGATGCTGATGACCAGCGCGCAGGGGCAGGAGATGACCAGGAACGTCAGCGCGCGGTAAACCCACTCGCCCCACTGCGCCGGATGCCCCAGCATCAATCGGACGACGGGCGGCAGAACCGCCAGCGCCAGCGCGCCGTAGCAGACAGCGGGCGTATACACGCGGGCGAATTTGGAGATGAAGTTTTCGGACTTGGATTTGTGGGAGCTGGAATCCTCGACCAGCTCGAGGATTTTGGAGACGGTGGATTCGCCGAAGGCTTTCGTCGTCTGAATCCGCAGCACGCCGGTCATGTTGATGCAGCCGCTGATGACCTCGTCGCCCGCTTTTGCGTCGCGGGGCAGGCTCTCGCCGGTCAGCGCGCTCGTGTTCAGGCTGGACGCGCCGGAGAGGATCACGCCGTCCAGCGGCACCTTTTCACCCGGCTGCACGACGATCACGCTGCCGATCTCCACCTCGTCCGGATCGACCTTTTCAAGCTGGCCGTCGCGCTCGATGTTCGCGTAATCCGGGCGGATATCCATCAGCGCGCTGATGTTGCGGCGGCTCTTGCCGACGGCATAGCTCTGAAACAGCTCGCCGATCTGATAAAACAGCATGACGGCGATGGCTTCCACATAGTCGCCGTTGCGCGAGACGATCGCCAGCGCGAACGCGCCGACGGTGGCCACGGCCATCAGAAAGTTTTCGTCGAACACCTGACGGTTCAAAATGCCCCGCCACGCCTTTTTCAGAATGTCATAGCCGATGACCAGATAGGCGACCAGATACAGCGCAAGCTGCAAAACGCCGGTCACGGGGATCAGCTTCAGCGCGATCAGCATGGCCGCAGCGGTCAGGATGCGCGCGAGCATCTTTTTTTGCTTCCTGTTCATGGTCTGCTCTCCTTTGATTCAGCGCCGGTTTGAGGATGCGGGCGGATCAGCCCAGCTCGATCTCGCAATCCGGCTCCACCTTGCGGCAGGCCTTGAGCACCGCCTGCATGACCTGCTTCGCATCCGCGCCCTCGGCGAACTCGACGATCATCTTCTGGGTCATAAAATTGACGGTCGCGCTGGCCACGCCGTCGGTCTTGCGGGCGGCTTCTTCCATCAGGTTGGCGCAGTTGGCGCAGTCCACTTCGATCTTATAGCTCTTTTTCATGTCGATGACTCCCTTTCGTTTCGGTCGATGGATTCAACGATTAAGCACTTGTTTATTCGTTGTGACCGTAGTATAATGCTTTGAGAGCGCCCGCGCAAGGGCTTTCGCACAACATCTTCCGATTGGGCGAAAGGACCTTCCGTTTGGGCGAAAAACGGAGCAAAAGGGGAGAATGTCGTATGAGCGAACATCATCTGCATCCCGCGCCGCAGGATACCGCGTCGTTTGAGGCGGCGGCGCAGCTTTTCAAATACCTGAGCGACCCGACGCGCGTGCGCCTGTTTTTCATCCTCTGCCACAGCGAAAAATGCGTGATCCAGCTTTCCGAATGTATGGAGATGTCCTCGCCCGCGCTGTCGCACCACCTGCGCCCCCTCCGCGCGGCGGGGCTGATCGTCGCCCGCCGCGAGGGGAAGGAGGTCTATTACCGCGCCGCCGACACGGTGGAAGCGCAGCTCTTTCATCGAATGATCGAGCAGGTGCTTGAAATCGCGTGTCCGGGCTGAGCGGGAGTTATCCCGTTATTCTTCAAGGCTTGCCCGAATTTCCGCCTCCGTGCCGGAGGAGAGAACGCCCTGCGTCATGTCCTTCGGTCCGCCGCCCTTGCCGCCGAACGCCGCGCAGAGGGCTTTGGTCATCGGGCGCACGTCCTCCGTTTCGGAGGACAGCGCGAAGCTCCAGCCCGCCTCGCGGGGGATGAGCACGAGCGCCGCCTTTGCGCCGACGGCGAGCTGACCGGCGGCCTTGCGCGCGTGCGCGGCGGGCAGCGCGTCGCAGGCCACGACGCGGATCGCGTTTTTTGCCTCCCGCTGCGCCAGCAGATCGAAAATGCGTATGCCCAGCGCGTCGTTCTGCGCGCGCAGGCGGTCGCGCTCGCCGAGCATCCGCTCCACCGCGCCGGAAAGCTCCTCCGTCGGCACGGAAAGCGCGTGACCGGCGGCCTTGGCCTGATCGAGCATCGCGTTTTCATAGGCCAGCGCGCGGCGGCCGCAGAGGATGGAGACGCGCACGCCGCTCTTGTATTTCTGCACGCCGACGACCTTGATCTGGCCGACGGCGCCGGTGGTATGCACGTGCGTGCCGCAGCAGGCGCAGGTATCCACGCCCTCGATGCGGACGATGCGCACGTCCCCGTCGATTTCCTTTTTGCTGCGGTATTCGATGTTTGCCAGCGCTTCGCGGCCGGGTACGAACGCCTCCACCGGCTGATCGCGCCAGACGGCCTGATTCGCCAGCAGCTCCACGCGGCGGACGTCCTCCTCGGTCAGCGGGCCGTTGAAATCCATGGTCACGGCCTCCGTGCCGATGTGAAAGCCCACGTTATCATACCCGAAAAGGCCGTGCACCAATCCGGAAAACATGTGCTCGCCGCTGTGCTGCTGCATCATGTCCAGCCGACGCGCCGCGTCCACATGGCCGCGCACTTCGCTGCCGATTGCCAGCGGTGCGCTGACCAAGTGCTCCACCTCGCCGTGAACGTCGTGCGCGTCGAGCACCTGCGCGCCGCCCAGCGTACCGTGATCCGCGCCCTGTCCGCCGCCCTCCGGGAAAAACGCCGTCTGATCCAGCGTGACGACATAGCCGTTTTCCCGCTGCGCGCAGGTTTTGACCACGGCGGAAAAGTCCAGCATATCCACGTCTTTGTCGTATAATCTGATGGTCATGGGTTGACGCTCCTCTGTGTCGTTTTTTTATGTTTTTATTGTAGCACAATCGTTTGGAAACTTCAAATGGGGACGGACTCCTTCGGGGACGGACTCCTTCAGTCTCGCTGCGCTCGACAGCTCCCTCAAGGAGGGAGCTCCTTTGGGCGCTTTATGACTCCTTGTTTTTTTATTCGCAGGAATAGCTTTTATCTGCAATCCAGACCTCCCTCTTCGAGGGACGTTTTCCATCGTCGCCGCCAGTGGCGGATTCAGACGATGAAAAACGCCGAAGGTTGGCACGCCGCAGGCGTGACGGAAGGAGTTGTCTCCCGAAGCCATGACGGAAGTGGAAAAAAGTTTGTCCCGCGGTTTACGGATGTGTTATAATAAAGACAACAAACAGGATGAGGAGGTCATCAATATGAGGAATCCTTTAATCATCACCATTGGCCGTGAGTATGGCAGCGGCGGCCGCGAGATCGGCGAGCTGGTCGCCAAAACCCTCGGCATCGCGTATTACGATAAAAAGCTCATCACCCTGGCCGCGCAGAAGAGCGGCCTGTCCGACGAGTTCATCGCCAACAACGAGCAGCGCGTGCGCAGCGGCTTCATGCAGAACCTCGCCGCGAGCGCCGTGTATTCCAGCGGCTTCTTCTCCAGCCAGTATCTGCCGCTGAGCGAATCCATCTTCATCTCCGAGGCGCAGGTCATCCGCGACATCGCCGCGAAGGAGAGCGCGGTCATCGTCGGCCGCTGCGCGGACTACATCCTCGCCGGGCGCGACAACACCATCAACGTCTTCGTCTACGCGCCGCGCGAGGTGCGCGTCAACCGCATCATGGCGCGCCACAACATGAGCGAGGCGGAGGCGCTCAAGGCCATCAACACATCCGACAAGGAGCGCGGCAACCACTATTTCCGCTACACGGATCAGAAGTGGGGCAAGGCGCAGAATTACGACGTCTGCATCAACTCCGGGCTGATGGGCATTGAAAAGACCGCTGAAATGCTGGCGGATATGGCGAAAATCGAGGTTCGCGCCTGATGCGCGCGTTCATTCCCTCCGAAACGGCGCTCGTGCTGGGCGGCGGCGGGGCGAAGGGCGCGTATGAGGTCGGCGCGATTGCCGCGCTGGACGCGCTGGGCGTGAAGGCGGGCAGCGTCTTCGGCACGTCCGTCGGCGCGCTGCACGCGGCGATGTACGCGCAGGGCAGCATGGACGCGGCGGCCGAATTGTGGAGCAGCATCCGCCTGAGCGACGTGGTGAGCGAGGAAAGCCTCGCCATCGCGGACGACGCGGAAAACATCTTCGATCACCCGGAAAAGCTGCTGGAATTCATCACCCGCTACGCGCACCAGAAGGGCGTGGACGTTTCCCCGCTGATGGAGATTCTGCACCGGCTGATCGACGAGGACAGGGTTCGCCGCAGCGGCGTTCGTCTGGGCGTGGTCACCACGCGCTTCCCGTCGCTGGCGATGGTGGAGAAGCGGCTGGAGGAGATGGAGGCCGGTTCGCTGCACGATTGGCTGATGGCCAGCGCGTCCTGCTTCCCGATTTTCCCGATGAAGCAGATCGGCGGCGACCGCTATATCGACGGCGGCTTCTGCGACAACACGCCGGTGGAAATGGCCGTGCGCAGCGGCGCGCGGGATATCATCGCCGTCGACATCGGCAAGCACCGCTCCCATACGCAGTATGACCGCAGGCCGAACGTCACCTATATCCGCACCTCCCAGCCGCTGGGCGGCCTGCTGACGCTGGACAGCGCGCTCTCGGCGCGCAATCGCACCCTCGGCTATAACGACGTGATGCGCGCGTTCGGGCGCATGCGCGGCGTGTCCTATGCGTTTGACGCGGTGGACGCGCAGGCGCTCTACACCCGCGCGCAGGATTACGTCGTCCGCCTGACGCAGGTGGAGATGGCGTTCGCCCATTCCAACGCGCTGACGCGGAAGCGGGAGAGCGCCGCGCCGTTCTTCTCCCTGCTGGAGGAGGAACTGCCGGAAAAGGCGGACGGCATCGACTATTTCCTGCGCGGCTGCGAGCTTTGCGCGCAGGCGGCGGAGGTCAACCCGGCGCAGGTGCTGACGTTTGCCGCGCTGCGGGACGAGCTTCGCGCGCGCCTGCCGCTTGAAAAGGCGGAATCCATGCTCGGCTCGCTGCTGGGCGGCCGGATCGGCGTGCTCTTTGCCAAACCGCAGATCGACCGCAGGCTGGTGATCGCCTGCCTGTATCAGGTGCTGCTGCGCGAAGGCTCGTTCTCGCCGCTGGCGCTGCGCACGCTGAGCGCTTTCCCGCGGGAAATGCTCTGCGCGATGACGCTTCAAAGTATTTTGTAAAGCAAAAAAACACGCTCTTTCGACGTTTTACCGCCGAGGGGAGCGTGTTTTTTTGCGGCAATTTGGGCTTGACGGCGCATGGGCACGCGCTCAAAGATCGCGGCAGCTTTCCCGCTCGACGATGCGGTGCGGGATGATGCTCTTGGTCGCCATCAATTCCGGACGCTCGACGTGGCTGATGAGCTGGCTGGCCGCCTCGATGCCCAGCTGAAAGGAATTGAGATCCACCGACGTGAGCCGGGGCGAGGTCAATTTCGCGAAAAGCGAATTATTGAACGAGATGATGGAAATATCTTTAGGAATGGAAAGCCCGTGCGCCAGACAGGCGCGCCCGAGCGTCATGCCCAGCAGATCGTCGCTGACGACGATGGCGGTCGGCCTGTCCGCGCGGCTGAGCAGCGCGTGCACGGCCGCGTCGTCGCTGCCCAGCGTCGGCATTTCCACGCAGTAATCCTCCAGAAGGGGGATATCCGCCAGTGCCAGCGCCGCCTGATAGCCGCGCCTGCGGTCGGCGGTGAAAAAATAGGCGTTGTCGCTGCCCAGATAGGCGATGCGCCGATGCCCCCGGCGGATGAGGTATTCGGTTGCCTCCTGCCCGGCGAGAAAGTTGTCGTTGTCGATGTAGACCGTCTTGTTCGCGTAGGCATAGGCCTTGCCGATGAGCACGTACATCAGCCCCGCCTGCACCAGATAGTCGATGACGGTATCGCCCTGACGGGAATAGAGCAGAATAAACGCATCCGCCGCGCCGGTGGAGACGAGCAGCCGAATCGCCGCGAGGATTTCGTCGTTGTCGCGCCCGGTGACGATGGTGCTGACGTATTGATGCGCGTTGCAGAACTGGTTGATGCCGCGGATCATCTCCAGATAGAAGGGGTTTTCGTAAACCTCTCTGGCGCTCGGCGGCAGGATGACGCCGATGGTGCGCGGCGCGGGGGACTGCGCCGGGTCGCCGCCCATGGCATAGCCGAGCTGCTTAGCGGCCTGACGGACGCGCCGCTTGGTGTCCTCGCTGATGGAGGGACTGTTTTGGCAGGTTCTGGATACGGTGGACGGCGAAACGCCTGCCAGCGCCGCCACATCCCGAATGGTTACGGCCACAGAAACGCTCCTTTGCGCAGAAGATAGGGGGAAAGCGGCGCGTGACACAGCCCGCTCTCGTGTCTGCTTTTATTGTAAAAGAGGATGGGTGCGCTGTCAACCGTGTGCGCCCAATTTGCGCAAAAAATTTGCACAAAGTTGCACATTCTGGCGAACAAAGGAGGATGAAGCCGAAGAAGGAAGAAGGGCGAATCTGCAAAATGTCGGTTTATGTCGCGCACGATTTGTAAAAAAGGCTCATAAATTCCAAAAAGGCTCTTGCATTTCTGAAAAGGTTGGTCTATAATGGGTGCATAGACGTTGCACGGTGTTTCGCAAACAACGTCGTGAAACCGTATGTTTGGAGCGGGAGGACGCTTCGACCATAAAAACTCTCTACCAAATGAAAGGGGTAACAATCTATGAAGAAAATCATCGCCTTTGCTCTGGCCGCGTGCCTGTGCCTTGCTCTGGCCGTGACCGCTTCGGCCGAGGGTTCGGTGTACTACCTGAACTTCAAGCCTGAGCAGGATGCACAGTGGCAGGAGCTCGCGAAGCTCTACACCGAGAAGACCGGCGTGCCGGTGACCGTCGTGACGGCCGCTTCCGGCAACTACGAGACCACGCTGATGAGCGAAATCGAGAAGAACGATCCGCCGACGCTGTTCCAGGTGAACGGCCCGGTCGGTCTGGCCAACTGGAAGGATTACTGCTATGATCTCAAGGACGCCGAGATCACCAAGCACCTGACCTCCGACGCCTTCGCCCTCAAGGAGGACGACAAGGTGTACGGCGTGGCCTACGTCATCGAGACCTACGGCCTGATCGCCAACACCAAGCTGCTGGAAAAGGCCGGCTACAAGGCCTCCGACATCACCAACTTTGAAACCCTGAAGGCGGTTGCCGACGATATCCAGGCGCGCAAGGACGAGCTTGGCGTGGACGGCGCTTTCACCTCCGCCGGTATGGACGGTTCTTCCGACTGGCGCTTCAAGACCCATCTGGCCAACATGCCGATCTACTACGAGTACAAGGCGGACGGCATCGGCGCGACCGAGGCCATCAAGGGCACCTATCTGGACAACTACAAGAAGATCTGGGATCTGTACATCACCGATTCCACCTGCGACCCGAAGCTGCTGGCCAGCAAGACCGGCAACGACGCTGTGGCTGAGTTCGTCGGCGAGAAGGCCGTGTTCTATCAGAACGGCACCTGGGCGTGGAACGACGTTTCCTCCCTCGGCGCTGAGAACCTGACCATGCTCCCGATCTACATCGGCGTGGAAGGCGAAGAGAATCAGGGCCTGTGCACCGGCACCGAGAACTACTGGTGCGTCAACGGCACCGCCAAGCAGGAAGACATCGACGCGACCCTCGCGTTCATGGAGTGGGTCGTGACCTCTGACGAGGGCCGCAAGAGCATGTCTCAGGACATGGGCTTCGTCGCCCCGTTCGATACCTTCACCGGCGAATATCAGTCCGCGAACCCGTTCGTGCAGATTGACGCGCAGTACACCGCCGAGGGCAAGCTCCCGGTGAGCTGGAACTTCGCGACCATTCCGTCCGAAGAGTGGAAGAACGGCGTCGGCTCCGCGCTGACCGCTTACGCTGCCGGCACCGGCGACTGGGACGCTGTGAAGACCGCGTTCGTGGACGGCTGGGCGACCGAGTACAAGCTGAGCCACTAACTGACCTTGCGCCAAAAGGGGCGGGCACTTCGCCCTCCCCTTTTTCTTCTTCAAACTGAGATAGACTGAAAAAAGCAAACTGCCCGCGAAAAGGGCAGTCTTCAAAGCGGCATGCGCGCCATGTCCCTTTGCAGGCTGCCCCATTCCTGCCTCCGAAAGGAACCGAAATATGGAAAAAGCAATCAAAAAATATTGGCCGTTTTTCCTGCTGCCGACGCTGGCGGCGTTTATCATCGGCTTCGTGTGGCCGTTCCTGTGGGGCATTTTCCTGTCCTTCCACAAGTTCACCACCATCAGCAAGACGACGTTCGTTGGGCTGGATAACTACCTGAAGGTCTTTCAGGACAGCACGTTTGTCTCCGCCTTCTGGTTTACGGCGAAATTCACCGTCGTTTCCACTGTCTTGATTAACGTCGTCGCCTTTGCCATCGCGCTGGCGCTGACGCGCGGGCTCAAGGGCACGAACGTCTTCCGCACGGTGTTCTTCCTGCCGAACCTGATCGGCGGCATCGTGCTGGGCTATATCTGGCAGATTCTGCTCAACGGCATTCTGACCAATCTGGGCAGGCCGCTGCTCTCTCTGGACGCGCGATACGGCTTCTGGGGATTGATTATCCTGATGTGCTGGCAGCAGATTGGCTATATGATGATTATCTACATCGCGGGGCTGCAAAACGTGCCGGGCGACCTGCTGGAAGCCGCTGCCATCGACGGCGCGACCGGCGCGCAGGCGCTCTTCAGGGTCAAGCTGCCGATGGTCATGCCCTCCATCACAATTTGCACCTTCCTGACACTGACCAACTCGTTCAAGCTCTTTGACCAGAACCTCTCGCTGACCGGCGGCGAACCGGCCAAGGCCAGCCAGATGCTCGCGCTCAACATCTACGACACGTTCTACCAGCGCAGCGGCGCGCAGTGGAAGGGCATCGGTCAGGCGAAGGCCGTGGTCTTCTTCCTGCTGGTCATTGTCATCGCGCTCATTCAGCTCTATTTCACCCGTCGCAAGGAGGTGCAGCAGTAATGGCCAAATACCATGATGGCGCCGTTTCCGGCTCCCGCCGCGTTGTCAACGTGCTGCTGACCGTGCTGCTCGCGGCGCTCTGCGTCGTGTGGCTCTATCCGGTGCTGCTGATTCTGATCAACTCGCTCAAGGACGAGCTGGCGATTTCCACCGCGACGGTGTTCGAATTGCCGACTCAGGCGACGTTCGCCGGGCTGCACAACTATGCCTACGGCATCACCCAGCTCAACTTCCTGCAATCCTTCGGCTATTCGGCGACGATCACGATCACCTCGGTCGTGCTGATTCTGCTGTGCTGCTCGATGTGCGGCTGGTACATCACCCGCGTGAGCTCCATGATTTCCAAGGCGATGTATCTGCTCTGCGTGTTCTCGATGGTCGTGCCGTTCCAGATGGTGATGTTCACCCTCTCCAAGACGGCGGACACGCTGAGGCTCAACACGCCGTTCAACATCTGCGTGATCTACCTCGGCTTCGGCGCGGGTCTGGCGGTGTTCATGTTCACCGGCTTTATGAAATCCGTCCCGATTGCGATTGAAGAGGCCGCGATGATCGACGGCTGCAATCCGCTGCAAATCTTCTTCAAGATCGTGTTCCCGATTCTGAAACCGACGATGATCTCCACCGCAATTCTGGAAACCATGTGGGTTTGGAACGACTATCTCCTGCCGACGCTGGTGCTGGATATCAAGAAATACCGCACCATCCCGATGGCGATTCAGTATTTCCGCGGCAGCTACGGCCGCGTGGAGATGGGGCCGATGATGGCCTGCATTATGATTACGGTTCTGCCGATTATCGTGATGTACCTCGTCTGCCAGAAATACATCATCGACGGCGTGATCGCCGGTGCGGTGAAGGGCTAAAGACAAAGGAACGCCGCGTCTGTTCTCCCGGCTGTGAAGCGATGGGAGAGCGGACGCGGCGTTTTTTTGACGCATGGGAAACCGCATAAAATCGCCCGCGTGAGCAGGACTTTGGCCGCTCCGCGGACTACATAAAAAAGGCCGCCTCGCAGACTGCAACTGCGTGACGGCGAAATCGGGACTCTAAACCCATTTTGCTGTTGCGGCGGAAGCCGCATACCTCGTAGGGCGTAACCTACCTGACTACATTGTACGCTATCCCGGCAGGCTTGTCAAGAAGTCAGGTTTGCCGGGGCTTTTTTTGTCAAAAACTTTCTCTGATTTCGGCTTGAAAGCCGTCCGCGAGTTTGATATACTAAACAGTCGAAGTGGTTTGAACAACGAGAAATGGAGAGAGACAGATGAATCAGGTCGGTTTTGACAGCGAAAAGTATATCCGGCTGCAATCGGAGCATATCCGTGAGCGCATCAATCAGTTCGGCGGCAAGCTCTATTTGGAATTTGGCGGCAAGCTCTTTGACGATTATCACGCGGCGCGCGTGCTGCCGGGCTTCGCGCCGGATAACAAGATCAAAATGCTGCTGGCGCTGCGCGATCAGGCGGAAATCGTCATCGCCATCAACGCGGGCGATATCGAGAAGAACAAGCGCCGCGGCGATTTGGGCATTACCTACGACAAGGACGTGGCGCGCTTGATCGACGTTTTCCGCGGCTTCGGCCTGTACGTCGGCTCCATCGCGCTGACGCAGTACGCCGGTCAGCCCGCTGCGGACGTGTTCGAAAAGCGCATGCAGGCGCTCGGCCTCAAGGTCTACCGTCAATACCGAATCCCGAATTATCCCGCCGACGTGCGGCTGGTCGTCAGCGACGAGGGCTATGGCCGCAACGATTATATCGAAACCACGCGCTCGCTGGTCGTCGTGACCGCGCCGGGGCCGGGCAGCGGAAAGATGGCGACCTGCCTCTCTCAGCTCTACCACGAGCACAAGCGCGGCGTGAAGGCGGGCTACGCGAAGTTTGAAACCTTCCCGATCTGGAATCTGCCGCTGAAGCACCCGGTCAACCTGGCCTATGAGGCTGCTACCGCCGATCTGAACGATGTCAACATGATCGACCCGTTCCATCTTGAGGCATACGATGTAACAACCGTCAACTATAACCGTGATGTTGAGATTTTCCCGGTTCTGCGCGCCATTTTCCAGCAGATTTTCGGCGAGAGCCCATACAAATCCCCGACCGACATGGGTGTCAACATGGCCGGAAACTGCATTGTCGATGATGCCGCATGCTGCGAGGCTTCCCGCCAGGAGATCATCCGCCGCTACTATAACGCTGTGGACGGCATCGCAGACGGTTCCCGTTCCGAGACAGAGGCTTACAAAATCGAGCTTCTGATGAAACAGGAGAACATCGTTGCCGCAGACCGCACCACCGTTTCCCCGGCTCTTGTCCGCGCTGAAGCGACCGGCGCACCGGCTGCTGCCATGGAGCTTTTGGACGGACGCATCATCACCGGAAAGACAAGCGATCTGCTCGGCTCAAGCGCAGCACTTCTGCTGAATGCTTTAAAAGACCTTTCC
>UQNM01000010.1 GCA_900542395.1 uncultured Eubacteriales bacterium | reverse complement strand
CCTGCGCTACAGCCTGCCGGGCTTCGTTTTCAGCGTGGGCATCTCTCCCGCGCTGGCGGCGGGCAACTGCTGCATCCTCAAGCCGTCGGCCTATGCCCCGGCCACGTCGAAGGTCATGGCGCAGATCGTCGCCGCGTGCTTCCCGCCGGAATATGTCGCGCTGGTCGAGGGCGGCCGCGCGGAGAATCAAGCGCTGCTGCATCAGCGGTTTGATACCATCTTCTTCACCGGCGGCGTGACCGTCGGCCGCGAGGTCATGCGCGCCGCCAGCGAAACCCTCACCCCCGTCACGCTGGAATTGGGCGGCAAAAGCCCCTGCATCGTCGATGAAACCGCGAATCTGCGCGTCGCCGCGCGCCGTCTGGCGTTCGGCAAGCTGCTCAACTGCGGCCAAACCTGCGTCGCGCCGGATTATCTGCTCATCAGCCGCAAGGTCAAGGATGCGTTCCTGCCCCTGCTCGAACGCGAGATTCAGCGCATGGTCGGCGAAAACGCGCTCGTCTGCGACAGCTATGTGCACATGGTCAACGAAAAGCACTTCCGGCGCGTCTGCGGGCTGATCGACCCCGATAAGGTGATCTTCGGCGGGCAGTCGGACGAGCGGACGCTGCGCATCCAGCCGACGATCATGGATCGCGTCACTGCGGACGACGCGGTGATGCAGGAGGAAATCTTCGGCCCGGTTCTGCCCGTCATCGCCTATGATTCCATCGACGAGGCGCTGGCCTTCGTAAGCGGCCGCGAGCATCCGCTGGCGCTGTATCTGTTCTCCGAGGATCCGGCGCTGCAAAAGCGCGTGCTCGCCTCCGTGCCCTTCGGCGGCGGCTGCATCAACGATACCATCGTCCATCTGGCCACCAGCCGCATGGGATTCGGCGGCGTCGGCCACAGCGGCATGGGCAGCTATCACGGAAAGAAGAGCTTCGATACGTTCAGCCACGAAAAGAGCATGCTAAAAAAATCCACGCGCATCGACATGCCCGTTCGCTACATGCCCTATACGCCGCTCAAGGACAGGCTGCTGCGCGTCTTTCTCCGCTGACTTGCCCATTTTCCGCGAAACTGGTATAATGGGGTCATTCTTGTGAATGTGCGGCGCGCGCCGCGCAGGAAAGGACTCCATGAAACCGATTCAACATGCCGCGTGTCTGTGCGCGCTCTCGGCGCTGCTCGCGCTGTCGCCCGCCGTCGCGCTTTGTGAAAACACCCCCGCCGAAAACCGGCAGGCAGAGGACGACCGCCTTCAAACCGGCAAGCAGGCCAACCTGCGCAAGCTGCCCAACAAAAAGAGCGACAAGCTCGAAACGCTGAAAAAGGGCAGCGTGCTGACCGTCATCTCCGTCAGCGAGATCAACGGCGAAAACTGGGCGTATGTGCGCGCCCAAAGCGGCCGCGAGGGCTATATCCTCTACGAACTGCTCGAGCCCGTGCCCACTCCCACGCCCGAACCGACCGCCACCCCGACCCCCACGCCTTCCCCCGTGCCGACGGCCACGCCCGAACCGGGCAGCGAAACGCCCGAGCCGACCGCGGAGCCGAGCGGCGTAAAGGATGAAATCGCCTATGACGAGCCGCGCCTCGTCCGCACGATCAAGCGTGCCAACCTGCGCAAAAAGCCCGCCGGTTCCCGCCTTGGGGAGATCGCCGCCAACACCGCCCTGACCGTCGTCGGCGAGGTCGAAAAGGACGGCGAACTGTGGCTGCACGTCGAAAAGGGCAAGGATCACCGCGAGGGCTATATGCTCTCCGAGCTGGTGCGTCAGGTGAAGCCCGTCGAGCTGATCCCAGTCACGGAGGGCGAGGTGCGCGCGCTGTTCCCGGTCATCGGACGCGACCCCATCGCGGATATCAAAAACGAGATTCCCTTCACCTATACGGAGGAGGAGCTGGCGCAGTATCACACGCTGGACGTCGGCGACCGCAGCGCCGACGTGCTGGCGCTGCGCAAGCGGCTCTATGCGCTGGGCTATTACACCAAGCCGAACGAGAACCCGCTGTATACCGAATCCACCGCCGACGTCATCGAGATGTTCCAAGCCGACTGCGGTTTGGAGGAAACCGGCGTCGCCGATCCGTATACGCAGGCGCTGCTCTTTGACGACCGCATGCTCGCCCGCGAGGGCAGCGCGCAGGAGGTCACCTACCTGTCAAACAAGGCGCAGCCGCTGATGATCCAGCGCGCGGAAATCACGTCCTACAGCTTCTACGGCAGCGTGCAGGTCAGCGTCCGCAACAACACGACCGGCAAGCTGACCGCCTTCGGCCTGAAGATCATCCCGAACACGAGCGACGGCACACCCGCCGACATGGCCGACACCTTCGCCGAGGAAATCGAGAAGGAATACGCCATCGACGACATCGCCATCGCCAAGGGAAATTGCTATTCCGATTTCGCGACGAACGGCAAAGCGCCGCTCTACAACGATCCCGAGGATTACGAAGAGCCGGAAATCGGCGAGGTCTACGTCTATCCGCATCACTTTCAGGTCAGCTATAAAAACTACTTTTCCGGCGCGCAGGTCGCCGTCTGCTGGTATCGCGCCGCCGGGCGCAGCGTCTATGTGGACGACGACCAGATGGTGTTCATCCCCGTCGGCAAGGGCGCGGACGACGTTTTGATAAACACCCTGCCCATCTCCATTTCGGACAGTGAGACCGAAAACGCCCGCACGTGGGAAATGGGGATCGTCGCGCGCTACGTTCTGCCGATCTATCAGGATTATTACAGCCTGCCGCAGGGCGCGTATCTGCGCAGCGTGGAGGACGGCTCCCCCGCGCAGGACGCGGGCCTGCAGGAGGGCGATATCATCGTCGGCATCGGCGAGCAGACCATTCTGGGCGACAGAACCCTGCGCCTCTCCCGCGCCTCGTTCGCGCCGGGGGACATTCAAACCGTCTATTTCTGGCGCGACGGCCAGTATTACACCACCGAGATGATGCGCCCCGAAACCTGATCGCCGCCGTCCCTTTGCGCCTTTCCCGGAAAAACCGAATCCCAAAATACAAAACCTCCTGCCCGGCTCAAAGCGAACCGAAGCAGGAGGTTTTCATATGTCCGTTCCATCAGAAGCGGCTCAGCTCTTGCAAAGCCGCCTCCATGGGACGGAAGGAATTACAGGTTGTCGGCCTGAATCGCCTCAGCCGCGGTGCGGCCGGAAACGAAGATTTCGACAATCGCGTTGCCGCCGAGACGGTTGCCGCCGTGGATACCGCCGGTGACCTCGCCAGCCGCGTACAGACCCGGGATCACGTTGTCCTCAGCATCCAGCGCGTGGCGCTCGGTATCGACCTTGATGCCGCCCATGGTGTGGTGGGTGGACGGCGCCATGAAGCGGACGCGCAGCTCCACGCCGTCGAGCTTGTAGGTCTCGGGCAGGTAGTTGCCGTTCTCGTCCTTCTCGGCGTAGCCGATCAGGGCGTTCGGGTTGGTCTTCTTCACGCCTTCCGGCTGCTCGCCGGCCATGACGGCCTTGTCGTAATTCTCGATGGTCGCGCGCACGGTGTCCGCGTCGGTCTCAAGGCCGAGGGAGGCGAACAGCTCCGCGAGCTGATCGACGGTGCGCACGTACTGACGCCACTCCACATCCTCATTGCCGTAGAGGTACGGGCCCGGAATCTTGGAGGAAGCGTTGGCCAGCTCGATGAACACGCCCTTGGTGCCGTTGTGCTCAATGCCATTGCGGAACTCCGCCAGAGAGAGCACGTCGCGCTCGGAGGTCTCGTCCACAAAGCGCTTGCCGGTGGTCGGGTTGATGTAGATCGCGTAGTTGCCGCCGCCGAAGGCAAGGTTGCCGTCGTCGATCCAGCTGATCGGCATCATCTGGGTATAGCCCATGCCGGTCACATCCGCGCCCACAGCCTGCGCCATGGTGATGCCGTCGCCCTTGAGGGAAGAACGGTTGGTGGTCTTGGTGCTGGTGGAGAGATAGTCGCTGGACCAGTAGACATTGGTATCCACAACCATCTGCAGGTTCGCCGCGTAGCCGCCGGTCGCGATCACGACGCCCTTGGTCGCGTGCGCGGTCACCGGAGTGCCGTCATACTGGGTGGCCTTCACGCCGGTCACCCTGCCGTCCTCGACGATCAGCTCTTCCGCGGTGGTGCGGAGCATGATCTTGTTGGAGGCGGCGGTCTCGGAGGTCGCCAGCACGGTGTTCATCGGCGCCTTGAAGTAGGTGCCCCAGCGGCCCGGATAATCCACGCCGTCGATGGTCGCGCCGACAAACTCGTTTTCACGATACCAGAGCGCGCCGATCAGCGTCGGCTGGGTATCCTCGACGAAGGTGGAGCCCTGCGCCTCGAGCCACTGTTTGAGCGTCTGGCCGCCCTCGATGAACTGCTTCACGAGGTCGTAATCGCCGTAGATCCAGCTCGTCATGTCCGCAGAGGGACGCAGGCCGCCGTAATAGGTCTGGAAGATGTGCAGGTTGACGGTGGAGAACAGCGTGAGCTGACCCGCGCCCTCGGCAACCTTCGGCTCCGCCCAATCGAGGTACGCCTGAATTTCCGCCTTCAGATCCTTGAGGGTCTGGAGATACTCGGCGTGCACGCCATGCTTGGACAGCTCGGCGATGTCGCCCGCCACGAACTCGTGATCCTTGTAGTAGGTCTCGTCAAACGGCTCTTCGGACCAGCCGAGGATCGTCTTCAATTCGCCCAGAGTCGCGACGCTCTCGACGACCTTGTTGTAGGTGTTGCCGTCATAGCCCACGCCGGTGGTCGCGTCCGGATCGGCCGGATCCCACACGAGATAAGGCATGACGCTCTGATACTGACCGCCGGAGACCAGCGTGTTGCCGCCGACTTCCGCGTTCTTTTCGATCACCAGAACGGTGTTGCCGTCCTGCGCGGCCTGAGCCGCCGCCGCGATGCCCGCGCCGCCCGCACCGATGACGACCACATCATAGGTCTCCTCGATCGCGGCCTGCGGCTCGTGCGCCGCGCCCGCCGCCTTAAAGGCGTCCATGTTGGTGCAGCCCGCCTGCTCCGCCGCGTCGTTCACCGCGTTGCGGATCGCGTTGCTGGAGAAGGTCGCGCCGGAAACGCCGTCCACACCCGTGCCGTTCGCCGCGAGGATATCCGCGATGACCGGCTCGAAGGCCACGTTGCCGACATGGTCGGTTTCCTTGTTCGCGCCGACCTCGATGGCGGTCACGGCGCTGTCGGAGAAGGTCACGGCCACTTCGACCGGGCCGTTGTAGCCCTTCGCGGCGCCGGTGTACGTGCCGGCGGTAAAGGCCACGGCTGCGTCGTTCACAACCGCCTCGCCCTTCGCCTCGGCCAGCGCCTTGGCCAGCGCTTCCTTCACGGCATTGCTGGTCACGGTCGCGCCCGCGGTCGCGTCAACGGCGTCCGCGTCGGCCACGCCGATCAGAGAAGCGTTATAGCCCTCGATCGCAGCGCCGCCCAGCGCCGGGGTCTCGTTTTCGCCGGTCACGGTCACAGCCGTCACCTTTTCTTCGTCCACGGTCACCTTCACGGTCACCGCACCGGCGAAGCCCTGCGCCGTCGCCTCATACTCGCCCGGCGTGAACGTTGCGGCCAGACCGGCGGCAAACGGCACGACGGCCATCGCGGACGCGAGAACCAGAGATGCAAGTTTCTTCATCTTGACAAAACCTCCTCTTGAATTGACAATCAAGCCCGAATACGCCGCCCGTTTTTTCGCGCAAAACGGGCTTTTCGGGCATTCCTCACGCTTATTATGTTATCACGCATCGAGAAGTTCGTCAATTTATTTACAAGCAAATCCTCCCATTATTTTCTAAAGCTGCTTTAGATTTCCGCCCCTTCCGTCACGACTTCGTCGTGCCACCTCCCTCAAGGAGGGAGGTCTTATCCCTTCATCATTCCAACTTGGTCAGCAAAGCTGGCTGAAAGCGTTAAACGGTCATTTGCAAATCTTGTCATTCAATCAAAAGCCCCGCCCTCCCTATCGGAAAGCGGAGCTCTGTATATGCGTTTATCCCAGATACGCCTTGCGCACCGCGTCGTCGTGCATGAGCGCGTCGGCGCTGCCTTCCTTGACGACGTGGCCGGTTTCCAGCACATAGGCGCGGTTGGCGATAGAAAGCGCCATCTGCGCGTTCTGCTCGACCAGCAGGATCGTCGTGCCCGCCTGATTGAGCTTCAAGACAATCTCGAAAATCTGCTCGACCAGCAGTGGTGCCAGACCCATGGAAGGCTCGTCGAGCATCAGCAGCTTCGGCTTGCTCATCAGCGCGCGCCCCATCGCCAGCATCTGCTGCTCGCCGCCGGAGAGCGTTCCGGCGATCTGCCGCTGGCGCTCCTTCAAGCGCGGAAACTGCTCGAAAACCTGATCCAGCGACGCGGCCAGCTCGCCCGCCGGGCGCGTGTAGCCGCCCATTTCGAGGTTCTCGCGCACGCTCATCTGCTGGAAGACGCGCCGCCCCTCCGGGCAGAGCGCCAGCCCGAGCGACACGACCTTGCTCGCCGGGGTGGACGTGATATCGTGCCCCTCAAACGTGATGCTGCCGCTCTTGGGCTTGAGCAGCCCCGCGACCGTGTTCATCGTGGTGGATTTGCCCGCGCCGTTCGCGCCGATCATCGTCACGATTTCGCCCTGATTCACCTCGAAGGAGACGCCCTTGATGGCATGAATGCTGCCGTAATAGACGTTAAGCCCCTCAACCTTCAGCATGCTCATGGCTCATTGCTCCTTCCGTTTGCCCAGATAGGCCTCGATGACCACCGGGTTATTCTGAATTTCCGCCGCCGTGCCCTTCGCGATGATCTTGCCGTAGTTGAGCACGCAGATGCCCTCGCAGATGCCCATGACCAGGCTCATGTCGTGCTCGATGAGCAGGATGGCGATGTGGAACTGATCGCGGATCTTCGTGATGTTCTCCATCAGCTCCTCCGTCTCGTGCGGGTTCATGCCCGCCGCCGGTTCATCCAGCAGCAGCAGCGACGGATTGGTGGCCAGCGCGCGGACGATTTCCAGGCGGCGCTGCGCGCCGTAGGGCAGGCTGCCCGCCTGATGATTGGCCAGATCCTGCATATCGAAAATGCTCAGCAGGTCGAGCGCGCGCTCGTGCATTTCGCGCTCGCCGCGCCAATACCCCGGCATGCGGAAAATGCCGGAAAGCATGCCGTAGCGCACCTGATTGTGCAGGCCGATGCGCACGTTGTCCTCCACGGACATATTGTCGAACAGCCGGATGTTCTGGAATGTGCGGGCGATGCCCAGCTTGTTGGCCTGCGCGGTGTTCATGCCCGCCGTGTCGCGGCCGTTGAGCATGATCGTGCCCATCGTCGGCTGATACACCTTGGTCAGCAGGTTGAACACGGTGGTCTTGCCCGCGCCGTTCGGGCCGATCAGACCGGCGATTTCCGTCTTGCCGATAATCAGGTTGAAATCCTCGACGGCATGCAGGCCGCCGAAGTCAATCCCCAGATTCCGCGCCTCCAGCACGGGGCGCTCGTTGAGATCGCGCTCGGGGATGATGCCGTGGCTCGGCACCGGAACCATTCGGGTCGCGGCGCGCTTTTTGTTTTCCGTCATGCCTCGTCAGCCTCCTTCTTCCGCCCTTTTCCGCGCGGGATGATCCGCTCCACCATGCCGCGCAGCGTCGGGTTGTTCGTGGCCAGCATGACCAGAATCAGCACGATGGCATAGATGAGCATGCGGTAATTCGCGAACGCGCGCAGCAGCTCGGGCAGGATGGTCAGCAGCGTTGCGGAGATGATCGAGCCGCGGATGTTGCCGATGCCGCCGAGCACGACGAACACCAGCACGAGGATCGACGTATCAAACTTGAACTTCGACGCGGCGACGGTGGAGAAATTCAGGCCGTAAAGCGCGCCCGCCATGCCCGCCAGCACGGCGGAGGTGACAAACGCCATCATCTTGTATTTGGTCACGTTCAGCCCCATCGCCTCCGCCGCAATGCGGTTGTCGCGGATGGCCATGATCGCCCGGCCGGATCGGCTGTCGATCAGGTTGAGCACCACGAACAGGGTGAAGAGCGTGAGCGCAAAGCCCATGCCGAACGTCGCCATCTTGTTCACGCCGGTCGCGCCCGCCGGGCCGTTGACCAGCAGCTTGCCCGCCACGTTCGGGTTGTTGAAGGCGATATGCAGGCGCTGGCCGTCCAGCGATATATACAGGCAGTTGATGACGTTGCGGATGATTTCACCGAACGCCAGCGTGACAATCGCCAGATAGTCGCCGCGCAGGCGCAGCACCGGAATACCGATGACCACGCCCGCGACGCCGGCCGCCGCGCCGCCGGTCAGAATCGCCAGCAGCAGGCAGAGCGTTTCGTTCGCCACGCCCATGCCCTTGCTCAGCCACATGGCCATCACAATGCCGGAAAATGCGCCGACGCTCATAAAGCCCGCGTGGCCGAGGCTCAGCTCGCCGGAAATGCCGACCGTCAGGTTGAGGGAAACGGCCATGACGACATACGCGCAGATCGGCACGAGCTGACCCTTGAGCGAGCGGGTCATCGCACCGGTGGAGATCATCACCTGACAGACGATGAACGCCGCGATCACAATGCCGAATGTCATCAGGGTGCTGCGGAATTTTTTGCTTCTCATGGTTTTCACCTCACACTTTCTCGCGCACGGGCTTGCCCAGCAGGCCGGTCGGCTTGACCAGCAGCACGAGGATCAGCACGGCGAACACCAGCGCGTCGCCCAGCTCGGTGGAGACATACGCCTTGCCGAGAATCTCGATCACGCCCAGCAGCACGCCGCCGATCATCGCGCCCGGAATGGAGCCAATTCCGCCGAAAACGGCGGCGGTGAACGCCTTGATGCCCGGCATGGAGCCGGTGGTCGGCTGGAGCGTCGGATAGGCGGAGCAGAGCAGCACGCCCGCAATCGCCGCCAGCGCGGAACCGATGGCGAACGTCATGGAGATGGTCATGTTGACGTTGATGCCCATCAGCTCCGCCGCGCCCTTGTCTTCGGACACGGCGCGCATCGCCTTGCCGAACTTGGTGCGCCCGGTGAACGCCGTCAGCGCGGCCATGATGACGATATTGGCCAGCACCGTGACGATCGTGCCGCCGGAGATGACGAGCTGGCCGTCCATCAGCGTGAGCGAGCCGAGGGAAATGACGGAGGGATAGCTCTTCGGCGCGGAGCCCCAGATCAGCAGCGCGCTGTTTTGGAGGAAGTAGCTCACGCCGATGGCCGTAATCAGCACGGCGAGCGACGGCGCTTTCCGCAGCGGCTTATAGGCCAGCCCCTCGATGACAATGCCCAGCGCGGTGCACACCGCCATCGCCAGCACAACGGAAACCAGCTTCGGCAGGCCGAGGTACTGCATGGCGCAGAAGGAGACATACGCGCCGACCATGATGACGTCGCCGTGGGCGAAGTTCAGCATTTTGGCAATGCCGTAGACCATCGTATAGCCGAGCGCGATGATGGCGTAGACGCTTCCCAGACTGATTCCGTTAATCAGATAGGAAAGAAACAGTGTCATTTCATTCACCTCATTTGCGTAATACTAATTCGCAGTTAAAATGCTTAACAGAGCGCATCAGATTTTTTGTTCTGACGAAGCCAAGTGAAGTGAGGCGTACTGGAGGTACGTTGAACGGAACGAGGCAAAGTCAGAGCGAAAAAGATGGTGCGCGGATTAAGCCATTTTAATAAGAATTAGTATAAGTGCGTCAGAAAAGGGGGATAGACGAACGCGGCAGATACAACAAAAGTACATGGCTCCGGCTGACCGAAGCCATGTACGCTGAGATTGCTGTTTACTCCGCGCTGACGTAAGCGCCATCCTTGATGACAACGGCAGTCGGGGTCTTGGTGACGGTGCCGGCGGCGTCCCACGTCATGGTGCCGGTCAGACCTTCCACCTGAATCTCCTGCATGGCGGCGATAATCATGTCGCAGGCGTCCTCCACGGAGGTATCGGCGGTCACGCCCGCCTTCTTGCAGGCGGCAGCCAGCGCGTAAATGCCGTCATAAGCATCCGCAGCGAACTGGTTCGGCACGCCGCCGAACTTCTCCTGATACTTGGTGACGAAGGAGACCGTCTTCTCGTCCTTCGCATCCGCGGCGAACGGGGTCAGCATCATCAGCCCCTCGGCCAGGCTGGTGTCAAAGCCCTCGATGGCGAGGATGCCGTCCATGCCGTCGCAGCCGAAGAAGGTCGGCGCATAGCCCATGGCGTTGGCCTGCATAAGGATCATGGAAGCCGGGGTGTAATAGATCGGCAGGAACACGAGGTCAGCGCCCGCTTCCTTCGCGGCGGTCACCTGCACGGAGAAATCGGTGGTGTCGTCGGTGAAGGTGGAAACGGCGACAACCTCCAGCCCCAGCTTCTTGGCCTCCGCGTCGAAGGTCTGGTAGACGCCGGTGGAATATGCGTCGGCGTTGTTGTAGATCACGGCGACCTTCTCAGCCAGCTTGTGCTCGGCGATGTACTGCGCGGAAGCGGTGCCCTGCGCCGGGTCGGTGAAGCAGACCTGATACACGTTGTCCTTATCGGCGGTAACATCCGAAGAAGAGGCGGACGGCGTGAGCATGAAGACGCGATCCTCATACGCCTGCGCACCGACGGCGATGCAGGGGTTGGTGGTGACGGTCGCGAGCATCATCTGCGCGCCCCAGTCGAGCAGGTTGTTGTAAGCGTTGACGGATTTCTCCGCGTCCGCCTCGTCGTCCTGCGCGTTCAGCTCATACTGCTGGCCGCCCAGCGCGTTCAGCTCGTCGATGGCGATCTGCGCGCCGTTGGCGACAGCCGTGCCATAAATCGCGGCCGCGCCGGTCAGCGGGCCGATTTCGCCAATCTTGATCGCGCCATCCGCCATCGCGAAGGTCGCGGTCATCGTCATCGCGGCGGCAACGGCCGCAGCAAGCAACTTCTTCATGTCAATTCCCCCTATACAGGATTCATGAAATTCGCCGGGGGCTTTTGGGTCCCCGCCGTTGATAGGTGGTATTATACCGCAATCATCCCGTCAAAACAAGCGAATTCTTTCAGTTTTCTTCACTTTTGCAATGAATATTTTTCACTTTGCGACTTCTATTTTGCAGTCAGCTGCAATTCATTGCCCAATTTCACCAAAAAATCGTTCTTTTTGATTGTGCTTGCAAATTTCGGCATTTCCATCCTCCTTCGCGCATTTTGAACTATACAACGCCGCCCGCTTCAATTATAATAGGAAGAAAGACGCGGATTCCGAAAAGGCGCGCGCCCTCAGCGCCGCGCGGCGGGATTCGCTTATCAAAGTGAGGCTTTCATATGAACAAGCGCCGCCTGATTCCCCTGTTCACCGCTTTCATCCTCTGGGGCAGCCAATACGTCGTCTCCAAGGTCGCGCTGCGCACCATTCCCCCGGTGACGCTTCTCGCGCTGCGCTATCTGGTTTCTATCCCGGCGCTCCTGCTCGTTTTGCGCCTGCGCAGGGCGCTGAAGCCCGTGGACAGGCGCGACTGGCCGATTCTCTTTGCCATCGGCTTCACCGGGTATTTCGCCAGCTTCTGCCTGCAAATGCTGGGGATCAATCGGCTGACCGGCTCGCTCTCCTCGCTGCTGGGCGCGATGAACCCCATCTTCATCCCGATTCTCGCCGCGCTCTTTCTGCACGAGCGCATCACCCTGTCCAAAATCGCCTGCGTCGCGCTCTCCATGCTCGGCGTGGTGGTCATCGTCGGCGTGGGCGGCACGGCGGACGCCGCCGGTGTATTGATGATGCTGGTCAGCGTCTTCCTCTGGTCCACCGCCTCGATCATCATTCGCCGCATCAGCGGCCGCTACGATCCGATGCAGATCGCGCTGATTGCGATTTGCTGCGCCCTGCCCCTGACCGGCGCATGGTCTTTGATCGAGCTGCAAAGCGCCGCCTGCTCCTTTTCGGTGCAAAGCGTCCTCGCCGTGCTGTACATGGGCATTTTCGGCACCGCCGTGACCCATTCGCTCTGGAATTACAGCCTGCGGGTGATGGACGCGAGCTTTTGCTCCATGTTTTACCCGATGCAGCCGCTCGTCTCCGCGATTTTGGGCGTGCTGTTTCTGCACGAAACCGTCACCCCCAGCTTTATTCTCGGCGCGCTGATGATCTGCGGAGGCATTGTCGCGGCGGTAAAGTCCGCCCCAAAATAATACTTTGCAAATAAAACAAGGCTGTCATACTTAAACCAAGCATTTCAAAAAGTAAATCTCTAAGCGTTGTTTGAATATGGGGCTTTGCCCCATCGCCCCACCAAAGGGCTTTCCGGTCGCCCTTTGGAAACCTTCGGGCAAAAACACTTAGTTTTTTGAAATATCAGGTTTATTTGCTTGACAGCCTTGCTTTATTGATTTGGTTCTTTTTTCCTTACGGAAGCACGATCTTCGGGTCTTTTTCCCGCGCGCGGTAGATCACGAAGCGGCTGCCGATGCACTGCACCGGCTCGGCGTTCGTGCCCTCGCAGAGGGCGGCAATCGCGTCGCGGGCGCTCATCGGGCTGTTCTGCAAAACCGTGCCCTTAATCAGCTCCCGCGCTTCGAGCGCGTCGGAAGCCTGCTTGATCATGTTTTCGTTCACGCCATCCTTGCCGACATGGATGATCGGCTCCATGGTGTTGGCCAAACTGCGCAGATACGCGCGCTGTTTACTCGTCATAAGCTATCCTTTCTTTATCGCCTTCAGCCCGCTTTCTCTTAAAAAAGCATCCTTTAAGAAAGCATCCTTTCATGCTTTATCGTGACGGAAGGCGTTTATTCCACAAAGTCGAATTCCATATCGCCGATGACGACGCTGTCGCCTTCCTTCGCGCCCGCCGCGCGCAGCGCGTCGATCACGCCGCGGCTGCGCAGGGTGCGATGGAAATAGTTGAGCGATTCCTGATCGGTGAAGTTGACCGAGTCGATGAGCTGCTCCATCGCCGGGCCGGAAACGACGTAATAGCCGCCGTCCTTTTCGATGGCGAACGGCGCCTGTTCGGCGGTCTCCACCGGCAGCTCTTCCTCAAAGACGCGGCGATCCGGCAGGGTCGGCAGGATGCGCACAATCGCGCCCATCAGCGCGTCAAAGCCCTGCTGCGTCGCGGCGGAAACCGGATAAACCTCGATGTCCGTGCCCTTGAGGTGCTTTTTGAGGCGTTCGAGGTTCTCCTCCGCACCCGGCAGATCCATCTTGTTGGCGGCGACGATCTGCGGCCGCTCGGCCAAATCGCCGTAGGCCACCAGCTCGTCGCAGATGTGCTCGAAATCCTCGACCGGGTCGCGCCCCTCGCTGCCCGCGATATCCACCACATGCACCAGCAGGCGCGTGCGCTCCACATGGCGCAGGAAGCGGATACCCAGCCCCACGCCGTCGCTCGCGCCCTCCACCAGACCGGGGATATCCGCCATGACGAAATCCGTGCCGTATTGGCGGCAGATGCCCAGATTCGGGGCCAGCGTGGTGAAATGATAATTCGCAATCTTCGGGCGCGCCGCCGTCACGACGGAGAGAATCGTGCTCTTGCCGACGTTCGGGTAGCCGACAAGGCCGACGTCCGCGATGCTCTTGAGCTCCAGCTCAAACTCGGTGATCTCGCATTTCTGGCCAGGCTTGGCGAAGTTCGGCGCCTGACGGGTCGGCGTGGCGAAGTGCGCGTTGCCCCAGCCGCCGCGGCCGCCCTTGAGCAGGATGTGTTCCTGCCCCGCCTCGTGCATATCGGCCACCAAACGGCCGTCGGAAACCAGACGCACCGTCGTGCCAACCGGCACTTTGATGATGAGATCCTTGGCGCTCTTGCCGCGGCAGAGCGCCGCCGCGCCGTTTTCGCCGTTGTCGGCGGTGTATTTGCGCTTATAGCGGAAATCCATCAGCGTGTGCATGTTCGGGTCGGCGAGCAGCACAATGTCGCCGCCGTTGCCGCCGTCGCCGCCGTCCGGGCCGCCGTTCTGCACAAATTTTTCGCGATGGAAGGAGACCGCGCCGTTGCCGCCGTTGCCGGCCTTCGCGGTGATTTTAACCTGATCGACAAACATAACTTCTTTTACTTTCCTCTACTTAAAACCCACGGGGATCAGTTGAAACAGACTATCCGAGCAATTATACCCTTAATCGCTTGGTTCGTCAAGGGTTTTGGCCGCTTTCTTCGCCCCGCCCAAAGGATTCCCCGATTCCGGCCGGTTGGGCGCGTTTTGCGCAAATTTCCGCATTTTCGGAAAAAATCCGCGGAAACCGCTTGCTTTTTCGCGATTCCTGTGCTATCATACATAACTGGCACATCCTTGTTCTGCATGCAAAATTGCAGAGCCAGAGTCCAAAAGGAGGTGAAAGGATCATGAATAAGTACGAACTGATCTACATCAT
Organism: uncultured Eubacteriales bacterium; assembly: GCA_900542395.1. Classification (GTDB taxonomy): domain Bacteria; phylum Bacillota; class Clostridia; order Christensenellales; family Aristaeellaceae; genus Ventricola. The sequence goes on along the minus strand of UQNM01000010.1, from coordinate 27,440 downwards.
TGATACCAACGTCGAGGAGGCTGCCCGCAAGGAGCTGATCGAGAAGTTCAACGGTATCATCGCTGCCAACGGCGGCGAGGTTGTCAAGGTTGAGGAGTGGGGCAAGCGCCGCCTGGCCTACGCCATCGACTACAAGACCGAAGGTTATTACGTGTATGTCGCTTTCAACGGCGCTTCCGAGCTGCCCAAGGAGCTCTCCCGTAATCTCGGCATCAACGAGAACGTCATCCGTTCTCAGATCGTCAAGCTGCTTGAGAAGAAGAGCAGCGTGAAGCCGCGCCCGGTTCGCGTCGCTCCCGTGAGCGAGGAGACCCAGGCCGAGGCCGCTCCCGCCGAGCAGGCGTAAGCGAAACATCGCCAACTGAACGAAGGCAACTTCGTGAAGCAGTAGAGGAAACAGAGTCATATGAATAAGGTTTTTCTGATCGGCAATCTGACCCGCGACCCTGAAATGAGATCTACCCAGTCCGGCGTTCCGGTTTGCAACTTCAGCATCGCGGTCAATCGCCGCTTTCGCAACGCGCAGACCGGCCAGCAGGAAACGGATTTTCTCAACATCGTCGCCTGGCGCCAGCTCGCCGAGCTCTGCGGCCGCTATCTGACCAAGGGAAGGAAGGTGGCCGTGACCGGCTCCATCCAGACCCGCACCTACGAGGCGCAGGACGGCAGCAAGCGCAGCGCGTTTGATATCGTCGCCGACGAGGTCGAGTTCCTTTCCGCCAACCAGAGCAGCGGCGCCCCTTCCGGCGATTATCACCAAGCCCCTGCCGCTCCCGCCGCGCCGCGCGCGCAGGCTCCGGCCTACGCCCCCGCAGACGCCGGGTTCACGCAGGTGGATGACGATGAACTGCCCTTTTAAGTCCGAGATCAATTTGCAAAGCCAGCCCTGCTGGTGAAGAAAGGAGAACTTCCATGTCTGAAGATCGTGGAGCACGCCGTCCGCGCGGCCGTAAGCCGCGCCGCAAGGTTTGTGCGTTCTGTGTCGATAAGATTGAATACATCGACTACAAGGAGTTCCGTGATGTGAACTCCCGTATGCGCCGCAACATCAACGAGCGCGGCAAGATCATGCCCCGCCGTATGAGCGGCAACTGCGCCAAGCATCAGCGTCAGCTTTCCGAGGCCATCAAGCGCGCCCGTGCCATCGCGCTGCTGCCCTACACCGCTGAGTAAGAAGCAAAGCGAAATCAAGCGTTTCTCGCAAGAGGGGCGCTTTTTTTGCGTGCAAAAAACGGAGTCTGTCGAGCGTAAACCAAACATTTCAGAAAACAACCGCCTAAGCACTTTTTGAATATGGGGCTTTGCCCCATCGCCCCACCAAAGGGCTTTCCGGTCGCCCTTTGGAATCCTTCGGGCAAAAATACTCAGCTTTGTTTTTGAAAGATCAGGTTTATTCGCTCGACAGACTCCGCCGTTTTATACGATCAGATCAATCCCTGCACGATAATCAGCACAATCAGAATCGGCAGGACGACTTGCAGCAGCGGCTTGAGCGCGCGCGGCAGGCGAATCCCCTCGCCCGCGTTGGCTTCCTCCAGATAGCGGTCAAAGCCCCAGCCCCATTTCGTCACGCAGAAGAGCAGGTACACCAGACTGCCGAACGGGAGCAGCAGGTTGGAGACGATGAAATCCTCGCCGTCGAGCACGGTGCTGCCCGCGCCCAGCGGCTGGAAGCCGCTCCACAGGTTGAAGCCCAGCACGCACGGCGCGCTCGCCAGCAGGATGAACGCCGTGCCGAGCACGCACGCGCGGCAGCGCTCGATGTGAAACAGCTCCATGGCGCTGGCGATGATGTTTTCAAACACCGCGACGACCGTTGTGAAGCTGGCGAACGTCATAAACAGGAAGAACAGCGTGCCCCACATGCGGCCGCCCGCCATGCCGGTGAAGACGTTCGGCAGGGTGATGAAGATGAGGCTCGGCCCCGCATCCGGCGAAACGCCGTAGGAAAAGCAGGCCGGGAAGATAATCAGACCCGCGCTGACCGCCACAAACGTATCCAGCGCGCAGATGCGCACGGCCTCGCTGGTCAGCGTATGGTCGCGGTTCATGTAGCTGCCGAAGATCTCCATCGCGCCGATGCCGAGGCTGAGCGTGAAGAACGCCTGATTCATCGCCGCAACGAGAACGCTGCCGATTCCCTGCTCCACAGCGCGGCTCCAATCGGGCAGAAGGAAGAACGCAAGCCCGTCCTTCGCGCCGGAGAGGGTGAAGCTGTGCACGGCCAGCACGGCAATCAGCACAATCAGCGCGCACATCATCCCCTTGGTGATGCGCTCCACGCCGTTTTGCAGGCCAAAGCTGCAAATCGCAAAGCCGAGCACGACGGTCAGCGCCATGTAGCCGCCCATCTCGCCGGGGCTTTCCAGCATCCGCCCAAAAACGCCGGAAACCGCGTCGCCGCTCAGGCCGCTGAACGCGCTGGTCAGAAATTTGAAGAAATAGCTGAGCATCCAGCCGCTGACCGTGGTGTAATACATCATCAGCATGCAGCAGCCAAGCAGGCAGAGATAGCCGTGCAGATGCCACTTCGCGCCCCGCTTTTCCAGCGCGCGATACGCCTGTGTCGCCGTTCCGTGCCCCGCGCGGCCGACGGCCAGCTCCATGGTCAGCACTGGAACGCCCATCGCCAGCAGGAAGATCAGGTAAAACAGCACGAATACGCCGCCGCCGTTCTGCCCCGCGACCGTCGGAAAGCGCCAAACGTTGCCGATGCCGATCGCGCAGCCCGCGCTGACGAGCAGAAAGCCCAATCGAGAAGCGAAGTTCTCGCGCTTGGGCGCCGGATTTTCATTTGGATTCATGGCAATCCCTCTTTTGCTTTTTAATACTTCAGAGTATTGCACGGCATTTTCCGATTGTCAAGCCCCGGTCAGCATAAAATGGTCGCGAATCCGAATCAGCGCGTCCACCATGCCGGGAAGCTGCACGTCCTCCCCGGCAACGGCGGGCACAACCGCCACCACCTCGCCGTCCCGCCTGACGCGGATTTCCCCCAGCACGTCGCCCGCGTAAACCGGCGCGTTCACCCGCTCGACGAGCGCCGCCTCCAGCGAGAGCGCGTTTTTCTCGCCTCGCTTTTCGAGCAGGCTGCACGTGCCGCCGCTGACCACCGAAACCCGATCCCGCCCGCCGAGGCGGACGGGCACCGTCATATCCAGCGGCTGTCCCTGCGCGATGGGCGTCACCAGCTTCACGTTCGCAAAGCCGTATTCCAGCATGGCGCGCGCCTCGTCAAAGCGCGTCTGCCCGGCGGGTGTGCCGAGCACGACGGCGATCAGCCGCATGCCGTCCTTTTTGGCCGTCGCGCTGATGCAGTAGCGCGCCTCGTTGGTCGAGCCGGTCTTATAGCCGTCGCAGCCGGGGTAAAACCGAACCAGCCGGTTCGTGTTCGTCAGCGCGGTCACGCGCCCGCCGCGGTGCCGGATCTCATCCATCCAGATCGTCGAGTAGCGGTAATACAGCGGATGCAGATCGAGCTGCGCGCTCAGCTTCGCCACGTCCCGCGCGGTGGTATAGTGATCGGGCGCGGGCAGGCCGGTGCAGTTGACGTAATGCGTGTTTTGGAGCCCCAGTTCATCGGCGCGCGCGTTCATCAGCTTCACAAACGCTTCCTCCGCCCCGGCGAGGTGCTCCGCGAGGGCGACGGCCGAATCGTTGGCGCTGGCGACGATCACGGTCTTGAGCAGCTCGCCGAGCGGATAGCGCTCGCCCGCGTCGAGAAACGCCTGACTGCCGCCCATGCTCGCCGCGCGCGGGGAGACGGTCACCTGATCCTGCGCGGACACGCGCCCCTCGTCCAGCGCCTCCAGCGTCAGCAGAATTGTCATCACCTTGTTGACGCTGGCGACCGGACGGCGCTCGTCCGCGTTCTTTTCAAAGACGACCCGCCCGGTCGAGGCCTCGCAGAGAATCGCGCTCGGGCTGGTCAGCGCAATCGGCGCTTCCGCCTCCATCGGCGTGTCGTCGGCCTTTGCCAGCCCCGGCAGCAAAGACAAGATCATCAGCGCCGCCCATCCCATTTTCCTTTTCATGGCTCTCCTCCCTTACTGCGCCATCATCTGCGCGATTTCATCCCGGCTCAGCCGCGGATGCAGCGCCTGATTGATTCCGTCGGCCAGCACACCGGCCATGCGTTCCACCAGCGCGTCCACCTCGCGCGGGGTGACGATCATCTCCCCCAGCTTTTCGGAAACCACGCGCTCCACGCAGGCCGCGATGCGTTCCTCCTCCACCTCGCCTTCGCCCAGCGCGCAGAGCGCGTCGGCGGCGATGGTCGAGGCATACACCACCAGCGGCACGCCCACCGCGACGACGGGCACGCCGAGCGTCTCCCGGTCGAGCGCCTTTCGGTGGTTGCCCACGCCCGAGCCCGGCGTGATGCCCGTATCCGCAATCTGGATCGTTGAGGCGATGCGCTTGGAGCTGCGCGCGGCCAGCGCGTCCACGGCGATCACCGCGTCCGGCCTGACATGGGCGACCATGCCGCGCAGAATCTCCGCTGTCTCCATGCCCGTCACGCCGAGCACCCCCGGCGCGGCGGCGCAGACGCTGTTCATCTCCGCGCCCCACGGCAGGCTGTCGCCGATATGCCGCGTCACCAGCACGCGCTCCGCCGTGCGCGGGCCGAGGGAATCCGGCGTGACGCTGCGGTTGCCCAGCCCGACGACCAGCGCCGTTTTCATGTCCTCGGGCAGCATGTCGCGAAGGGTCTTCGCCAGCTCCGCCGCCAGCGCGCGCCGCGTTTCCAGCGAAACCGTCAGCGCCTGCTCGCAGGCCAGCGTGACATAGGTGCCCATCGGCCTGCCCAGCCTCCGCGCGCTCGCCTCGTCCTCCACCTTCACGACCGTGCGCGACAGGCCGCCCTCGCGCAGCTCGCCGCCCGCCGCCTCCACGGCCAAATCCGTCCATTTCGCCCTCATGCTCTCGCCTCCGCTGCCGTTTATACCAGTTTGAGCGCGAAAGGCGTTCTCTATACGCTTTTTCCTCCGCTTTCCAACCGATAAAAAAAGGCCGTCAAGCTCAATCCAGACCGTTCTTATAATCCCGGTCTTATCGGCTTGACAGCCTCTCGTCGCAATATTCTTTTTTCGTTCGTTTTTTTCGACTTTATTCGCTGATCGGGTTCATCCTGCCCGCGTAAACGCCGCCGAACACCCGAATCCCCGGCGCGCAGCCGTCGAAAGCGAAATCCGAAACGCGCGTCGTCGTCGGCATTTTGACAAACGAGAGCCTTGTGCAGCCGAAAAACGCCATGCGCCCGACCGCGCTCGTGCCCCAAGGCAGCGTCACCTGCGTCAGGCTCTCGCACCCGGCGAAAGCGCTGTCCTTTAATTGCTCCAGCCCGCGCTCAAAGCTGACGCTGACGAGCTGGCGGCAGCCGAAGAACGCGCTCTCGCCGATTTCGCGAACGCCGCCGCCCACGACGAGCTGCTCCAGCGTGCCGCTGGCAAAAAATGCCTTCGGCGCAATCGCCGCCACGCGCCTGCCGCAGATTTCCGTCGGAATTTCGATGCGGTGCGGCGCGGTCTGCCGCGCGCCCAAAACGGTCAGCGTGCCGTCCTCCTCCTCGCGGAGCACGAGCTCCTCGTCGTCCTTCCAGCTCTGGAAATCGAACGTCAGCCCGTTAAGCCGGGCGTACTGCGCCGCGGGCGCATCCTCCGCGCCGTAGAGCCTCAGCTCCCTGCTGCACCCAAAGAACGCGCCGCCGCCGATCTGCGTGACGCTAGCGGGCATTTCCACCCGCTTGAGCGCCGCGCATTTGGAAAAGCAGCTCGGCCCAAGCTGCACGACGCCCGGCTCGATGCGCACCCGTTCGAGCTGGCTGCATTTGGCGAAGGCCAGCGTGCCCACGCGCTGCACCCCGCCGGGGATGGTCAGCAGCCGCAGATGCGAGCAGCCGGAAAACGCCATTTCGCCGATCTGCCGCAGGCTCTCCGGCAGGATGACCCGGCGCAGCGCGGCGCAGCCCTCGAACGCGCGCGGCGCGATGGCCACCACCGGGCACGCGCCCGCCTCGAACTGGATATCCAGATCATCCGCCTGCCGATCCACGCAGCGCACGGCGGTCAACGTTCCATCCCCGTTATCGGAAAAATCCATCACGCGCCGCCCGACCATCGCGCAGGCCGAGGAAAAGCGCTGACGCGGCGCGCTTTCCACCGGCGCGCTGAAGCCGTCCTGCATGATCGTTCTGTCGTTTTCCCCCTGCGCGAAGGGCGATTTCCTTGTGAGCATGTCGATTCCTCCGATGATTTTGTCCCATATTACTTTATTATAGCATCGCGCGGGGAGGATGACAATTCATTTTTTTATCCGGCTTTTCTTGACACTCCGAATCGCCCATGATATAGTTATAAATTGGATTGATTTGCCCTGATTTTTCATTGGATAAAGAGAGGAAACTGTCATGTCGCTTACCGTCCTGCTGGCTGTCGCCTTTGTCGGCGCGGCGCTGTATTACGTCTGCCCGCTGCGCCTGCGCTGGGTGCTGCTGCTGCTGCTCAGCTACGGGTTTTATCTGACCTGCGGCCTGTCCGCCCTGCCCTTCATCGCCCTGACGACGCTGACGACATGGGCGGGCGCGCTGGTCATCGCCCGCGTCGGCGAAAGCGGAAAGGCCTACCTGCGTGCGCACAAGGCCGAGCTGACCGCCGAGGCGAAAAAGGCTCAAAAGGCCAGGACGCGCTCGCGCCAGCGCGTCTGGTTTTTCGCGGTGCTGCTGCTGAATTTCGGCGTGCTGGCCGTGCTCAAGTATCTGAACCCCGTGATGGCGTGGGGCGCGTCGCTGCTGGGCGGCAGCGCGCCGTCGCTGGGGCTGGTTCTGCCGCTGGGCATCAGCTTTTATACCTTTCAGTCGATGGGCTACCTGATCGACGTCTACAACGGCAAATACGCCCCGGAGAAGAACCCGGCAAAGTTCGCGCTGTTCGTCTCCTTCTTCCCGCAGTTGATTCAGGGGCCGATTGCGCGCTTTGACCAGCTCGAAAACCAGCTCGTCACGCCGCACCGCTTCGACCTTGACGGTATCGAGCGCGGCCTGCTGCTGATGCTCTGGGGCTGGTTCAAGAAAAAGGTGATCGCCGACCGTGCCCTGTCGCTGGTGGAAGCGGTTTTCGGCAACCAGAGCGCCTACGGCGGCGCGGTCATCGTCGTCGGTGTGCTGTTTTACTCCCTCCAGCAATACGCGGATTTTTCCGGCGGCATCGATCTGGTGACGGGCATCGCCCAGCTCTTCGGCATACAGCTTGCGCCGAACTTCAAGCGGCCGTATTTCTCCGTCTCCCTCGGCGATTTCTGGCGGCGCTGGCACATCAGTCTGGGCGCGTGGATGCGCGATTACGTGTTCTATCCCTTCGCGCTGACCCGCCCGGTTTCCCGCATGAGCAAGGCGCTCAAGAAAAAGGCCGGCACGCACATCGCCCGCGCCCTGCCCGCCGCGCTGGGCAACATTCTGGTGTTTCTGCTGGTGGGCATCTGGCACGGCGCGCAGATGAATTATGTGCTCTGGGGGCTGTATAACGGCGTGATTCTCGCGTTCACCGCGCTGGTCGAGCCGGTCTATAAGCGGATGAACGACCGCCTGCCGCGGCTGACGGCTTCCGGCGGCTTTCACGTGTTCCGGATTCTGCGCACGTTCCTCGTCGTGAACATCGGCTGGTATTTTGACCGCTGCGTCCGCGTCTGTGATGCGTTTGCCATGCTGCATAAGACGTTCTTCGCCTTCAACGCGCGGCAGCTCTTTGACGGCACGCTGGATACCCTCGGCCTGGCGGCCAAGGATTACCGCATCCTGCTCGTCGCGACGATCATTCTCTTTGTCGTCTCCCTCATGCAGGAGCGCGGCGTGAAGATCCGCGATTTCGTGCTCTCCCGCCCGCTGGCGCTGCGCTGGGCGGTGCTCTATGCGTTCATTTTCTTCGTGCTGGCAACCTTCGGCGGCTCGAACGTCGCCGCTTCCGGCTTTATGTACGCGGTATTCTGATGGTGGAGGCGGCAAATTGAAACATCCAACCTTTCGCGGCCTGCTCCGGCTCGCTGCTTTCCTGCTGGGGCTTGCGCTCATCGTGGCGTTTGCCAATACATTCTGCATCAAAACCGATATCTATGCCGCGCTGACCATGGCGGAGGTCAAGGCACGCAGCGACATCGAGGTGGCGTTCGTCGGTTCCTCCATTGTGCGCGACCACTTCAACGCCGACATGATTTCAAAGGAAATCGGCAAGACCTGCTTTGCCCTCGGCATTCCCTGCGGCATGCTGCAGGGCAACATCGCCTCGACCCGCGAGCTGTACCGCAAAAACAGCCCGGAATGGACGATACTGGTCATCGAGCCGTTCACCGTGGACAGCGCCAGGGAGGGCATCGAGGGGCAATACGATCTGCTGCCCTTCCTCTCCTCCCCGTTTGAGCAGCTCCGCTATTATTACAGCGTCGCCAAGGAGGACGGCTGGTACGTCGATCGCGCGTTCATGTTCCGCGATTACGCCGTCGATTCGTTCGGCGAGTTCATGGAGACCGTCGGCATGCACCTGCGGCCGTTCCAGACCTATGAAAAGATCCGCCCGACGCTCGACCCGCGCATGACCTATATGGGCAGCGGCTATTCGCGCTGCGACACCGACGAGCGCGCCACGAAAATGGTTCGCCAACAGATCATCCGCGAATACACGGGCTACGTCTATGACCTTCTGCCGCAAACGCGGGAGATGCTGCTGGAATACCGCGACCTCGTCGCGCAGAAGGGCTCCAAGCTGCTGGTCTTCATCTATCCCAACATGACGGCGCACAACCTCGCCATTCCGGGCTTTCTGGATTACGCCGACGCGCTGACGCGCTTCTGCGGGGAAAACGACATGCCCTGCGTCAATTTCTCCTACGCGAAGCCGGAGCTGTATCCCCGCGAAACCGATCAATATTATTTCGATCTGTATCATATGGTCGGCGAGGGCGCGGATATTTTCAGCGCGTCCTTCTGCAAATTCTTTAAGGCGTATCTCGCCGGAGAGGATACGAGCGACTGGTTCTACGCCGACAGGTGGGCCTATTTCAGCTCCGTCTCGTTCATCACCAACTGCTGGATTCAGACCTACTTCCCCGAGGGAGAATGGAACGGCGCATGGGCGCAGAGCCGTCAGGCCGTCGCCGCCGCCAGCGAAAACGGCGCGCGCGACGTGTATGCGGCCAACTGCAACCACGGCCCGAGCGTCGCGCCGGAATACCGCTTCTTCCTGCGGGATGAGGCGACGGGCGCGGAGACCCCGCTGACGGATTGGCAGGCCGAGGGCATTCTCGCCTGCGACAAGGGCGCGCTGACGGGGCAATGCATCCGCGTCTATGCCCGCGCGCAGGGCGGCGCGGACGACCCGTCGCTGTACTTTGATTTCCGCCCCGGCATAGACGAAGAGCCCTGCTTGCAGGTTTGATTTTCGGGAGGTTTCTTTTCGTGCGTACAAACATTCGGCCTTTCCTTCGGTTCGCCGCGTTTTTTCTCGTGCTCGCGCTGGCGGTCGCCTTCGCGAACACCTGCCTGATCCAGACGGATACCTTCGTCGCGCTGATGATGGACGAGCTGAAAAACAGCCGGGATATCGAGCTGGCGGTCGTCGGTTCCTCCATCGTGCGCGACCACTTCAACGCCGCGCTCATCAGCGAGCAGACGGGGCGGAAGGCGTTTTCCGCCGCCGTTCCGGGGCTTTCTTTGCAGGGTGAGCTGGCGCTGACCCGCGAGCTGTATCGCCAAAACAGTCCGGAATACACCGTGCTGGTCGTCGAGCCGTATAATTTCAACACCGCCAAGGAAGACCCCAACGCCTTTTTCAAGCTGTCGCCCTTCCTCAGCGGCGTTCAAAACCGGCTGACATATTTCATGGACGCCTGCCGCGAGGACGGCGACTACCTCAACCGCCTGTTCCTGTTCCGGGAATTCGGCGCACAGTCGCCCGCCGACGTGGTCAAGACCGTCGCGCTGCGCCTGAACGCCCAAAGAGAATACGTGCGCCTGAAGCCGACGATGGATTCCACCGTCGCCTATGCGGGCGGCGGCTTCCTGCGCCACACCAGCGGCGAGAGCGCCGAAACGCTCATCCGCGAGACGGTGCTGCGCGAGCCGGACCCCGGCTATCCCTGCGAGCTGTTCGACGCTTCCAAAGCGTTTCTGGCGCGCTACAAGGCGCTCTGCACGGAGAAGGGCAGTCATCTGATCGTCGTCCTCTCCCCCAACCTGACGGCACACGCGCTGGCCGAGCCGGGCTTTCTGCCCTACGGCGAAAGCCTGATGCGCTACTGCCGGGAAAACGATATCCCCTGCTTTAATTTCCAATATGCCAAGGCGGAATATCTGCAAAACCTCGACGGGTATTATTACGACCTCTATCACATGAACGGAACGGGCGCGGATCTGTTCAGCGCGTTCTTCGCCCGTTTCTTCAACGCCTACACGAGCGGCGAGGATGTTTCCGGCTGGTTCTACGCGGATCAGGCGCAGTATCTGGCCTCCATCGACCGCATCACCAACGTCTGGCTGAGCGTCGGCGAGGGCGTCTACATCGCCGATTGCAACCGCGGCACGCTCGTCACGCCGCAGTATCGGTTCGTCTCCGTCGCGGCGGACGGCACGGAAACCACGCTGCTTGATGACGGCGAAAGCGACACGCTCCCCGCCGCGCTCGTGCCGGATGGCGAAACCCTGCGCGTTTACGCCGTGCCGAAGGGGCAGGAGAACGCCGTTTCCGTCTGGTATGACCTCTCCGAGCGCTCGCCGAGGGTTGAATCTTGAGGCGCAATCGGGTATAATGGAATAACGCATGGCGGAACGCGCTTTCTGTGCGTTCCGCCTTTTTCCCTTTCGTCTGCCTTTGGCAGCCAAACTCTTTCCAAAGCGCCATGCCGCATTTGAGGAATACAACCATGAACAACCTGATTTTAGATGCTCTGGAGCAGACCGCTGCGCGTCTGCCTGAAAAAATCGCCTTTGCCGACGAGCAGACCGAAGTGAGCTTTTCCGCGCTCGTCCGCCGCGCGCAAAGCGTCGCCGCCGCGCTGATTCCGCTCGTATCGCCGCGCAGCGTCGTCGGCTTTTATATGGACAAGGACGTGGAGACCGTCGTGGGCTTCATGGGCGCGGTCTATGCCGGGTGTGCATATGCCCAGCTCAACCTGCGCCACCCCGCGCCGCGCGTCCGCGCGATGCTCGAAACGCTGGATACGCCCATCGTCGTCACCGACAGGGCGCATCTGGCTCAGCTTGAGGGCATCGAGCCGCCCGCGCGCATCCTGCTCATCGAGGAGCTGGAAGAAACGCCGCCCGACGCGCCCGCGCTGGCCGCTGTCCGCGCGCAGATGATCGACGCAGACCCGCTCTACGTCAATTTCACCAGTGGCTCGACCGGCACGCCGAAGGGCGTGGTCGTCTGCCACCGCAACGTGTGCGAATTCATCCCCTGCTTTGCGGAGACGTTCGCCATCACGGAAAAGGACGTGCTGGCCAATCAGGCGCCGTTTGATTTCGACGTATCCGTCAAGGATATTTACAGCGGCCTGTTTACCGGTGCGCGGGTGGAGATTGTGCCGACGGCGTATTTCACCAACCCGACGAAGCTGATGGATTTTCTCTGCGACCGCGGCGTGACGCTGATGGTCTGGGCGGTCAGCGCGCTCTGCTTCCTGACGACGATGAACGCGCTGGCCTATAAAACCCCGACGACGCTGCGCGCGATCCTCTTTTCGGGCGAGGTCATGCCGATCAAGCACCTGCACAAGCTGCAAAAATACCTGCCGGATGTGCAGTACGTCAACCTCTACGGCCCGACAGAGATCACCTGCAACTGCACCTATTACGTCGTGGATCGCGAGTTTGCCGAAAACGAATCGCTCCCCATCGGCGTGCCGTTCAAAAACGAGCGCATCCTGCTGCTCACGCCGGACGGCGGCGAGGCCGTCAAGCCCGGCGAAATCGGCGAGCTGTGCGTCAGCGGCACCTCCGTCGCGCTGGGCTACTATAAAGACGCGGAGCGCACCGCCGCCAGTTTCACCCAAAACCCGCTCAACCATGCCTATATCGAGCCGATCTATCGCACCGGCGACCTCGTGCGGGTCAACGAGCGCGGCGAAATGGTCTATGTCTCCCGAAAGGATTTCCAGATCAAGCACATGGGGCACCGCATCGAGCTGAGCGAAATCGAGGTGCAGATGACCGCCGTGCCCGGCGTGGAGCGCACGCTGTGCGCCTATCTGGCGGACAAGGGCAAGATTCTCGCTTTCTACACCGGCGAGGCGGACAAGGCCGCCATCACCGGCGCGCTGCGCGAGATTCTGCCGGGCTACATGATCCCCAACCTCTTCATGCAGGTGGACACGATGCCGCTCAACAAAAACGGCAAGATCGACCGCGCCGCGCTGCTGGAGCGGTACGCCGCCGCAAAGGCCGCCAAAAAGGAGGCTCGACATGGATAACCTCTTTTCCGTCGCAGAGCGCTTCGGCACGCCGTGCTTCGTCTTTGACGAGGTGCAGCTCGCGCGCCGCATGAAAGCCGTGCGCGCCATCGTGCCCGAAGATATCCGCCTCTGCTATTCCATCAAGGCGAACCCGTTTCTCATTCCGGCGATGCGCCGTCTGGTCGGCATGCTCGAGGTATGCAGCCCCGGCGAGCTGGAAATCTGCCGTCAGCAGGGCGTTTCCCCCGACATGGTGCTCTTTTCCGGCGTGAACAAGACGAGGGCGGACGTGGAACGCGCCATGGATTTGGGCGTGACGCGCTTCACCTGCGAATCCCCGCTGCACGTTCGCCTGATCGACGAGGCCGCGCGCTCGCGCGGCAGGGTTTACCCCGTGCTGCTGCGGCTGACGGCGGGTTCTCAGTTCGGCATGGACGAGCGGGATTTCTTCGCCGCGCTCGACCGTCGCGCCGCCACCCCCGGTATTCGCATCGAGGGCGTTCACTATTTTTCCGGCACCCAGCGCAAAAAGCTGGATGGGCAGCGCAAGGAGCTTGCCATGCTCTGCGCGCTGGCCGACCGGCTGAAAGCGGAATACGGCATGGAAACCGTCCGCGTGGAATACGGTCCCGGCCTGTATTTCCCGTATTTCAGCCACGAGGATCACAGCGACACGCTCGCGCCGATTCGCGAATTGGCTCCCGATCTGGCCGCGCTGGCCGCACATTGCGAACTGACGATTGAAATGGGGCGCTTCTTCGCCTCCGAATGCGGCGCGTACCTGACCCGCGTGGTCGATACCAAGGTGAACGGCGGCACGGCCTACGCCATTGTGGACGGCGGTATTCACCACGTCAACTATCTCGGCGGCAACATGGGCATGCGCGTGCCGATCATCGAGCAGTCACCCGCGCGCGAGGGCGATATGCAGCCGTGGGCGCTGTGCGGCAGCCTGTGCACGACGGCGGATGTGCTCGTCCGCAAGGCGGAGCTGCATCCCCTCGAACAGGGCGATGTGCTGGCGTTTATGAACATCGGCGCGTATTCGGTGACGGAGGGGCCGGCGCTCTTCCTGAGCCGCGACATGCCGCGCATTATTCTGCGCGGCGAAACCGGCGACCGGCTGGCGCGCGACGTCGTGCATAGCTGGACGCTGAACCACGAGTGACGTTTTTTGGGGCTTTGCCCCAAACCCCACCAAGAACCTGAGGTTCTTGGATTTCCCCTATCGGTTTTATCATCGACAACAAATAAGCGCTACTCAATTATTGGACAGCAACCAAGAGCTCCCTCCTTGAGGGAGCTGGCGCGAAGCGACCGAGGGAGTCAGCGCGAAGCGACTGAAGGAGTCGAGCGCAAAACAACTAAAGGAATTCAATAAAAAGGAGAATACAACTATGCGTGACACCATTCTTGAAATCCTCGAAGACATCGGCGAGGACGTTGACTTTGACACCTGCGAAACCCTGATCGACGACGGCATCCTCTCCTCGCTGGATATCATCCAGCTCATCGGCGCGCTGAACGACGAGTTCGACATCTCCATCCCGGCGACCGAGATCATCCCGGAGAACTTCAACAGTGTAGACGCGATGGCCGCGATGGTCGCGCGCCTGTCCGAGGAGTGATAACCATGAAGCAGGAAGTCGCTTCCTTTCTTGATTACGTCGCCCATTCCCCGACGGTGTTTCAGGCGACGCAGCAGGCCTGCGACATGCTGGACGCGGCGGGCTTCACCCGTTTGAGCGAGCACGAGGCTTGGGAGATTCTCCCCGGCGGGCGCTATTATGTCACGCGCAACCGCTCGGCGCTCGTCGCCTTCGCCGTGCCGGAAAACGGCTTCACCCACTGCCAGATCGTCGCCAGCCACGGCGATTCCCCGACCTTCAAGCTCAAGGCGCATGCCGAGGGCGAGGCGGCGGGCGCGTACATCCGGCTGGATGTGGAGCCCTACGGCGGGATGATTATGTCCACGTGGTTTGATCGGCCGCTCTCCATCGCCGGGCGCGCGCTCGTGCGGGAGGACGGCAGGCTGGTCACCCGGCTGATCGACCTTAACCGCGACGCGGCGCTGATTCCGAACATGCCGATCCACTTCAACCGCGACATCAACAGCGGCTACAGCTACAACCCGCAGACGGACATGCTCCCGCTCTTCGGCGGCAAGGACGCGAAGGGCGCGCTGGCCGCCGAAATCGCCGCGAAGGCCGGCGCAAAGGAAGAAGACGTCGTGGCCTGCGACCTGTTCCTCTACAACCGCACCCCCGCGAGCGTCTGGGGCGCGAACGAGGAATTCTTCTCCTGCCCGCGCATCGACGATCTGGAGTGCGCGTATACCTCCCTCGCCGCGTTCATCGCCGCCCCGGCGGCCGGCCATGTGAACGTCTGCGCGGTGTTTGACAACGAGGAGGTCGGCAGTCTCTCCAAACAGGGCGCGGATTCCACGCTGCTGGGCGACGTGCTGACGCGCGCGCTCTGCGCCCTCGGCCTGTCGGATGCGCAGGTTCGCGCGGCGCTGGCCGCCAGCTTCATGGTTTCAGCGGATAACGCGCACGCCGTCCACCCCAACCACCCGGAGAAATACGACGACCTGAACCGCACGGTTATGAACGGCGGCGTGGTCATCAAGCACAACGCCAACCAGAAATACACCACCGACGCGGTTTCCGACGCGGTTTTTTCGGAAATCTGCGCCAAGGCGGGCGTTCCGGTTCAGCACTTCGCCAACCGCTCGGATATTCCCGGCGGCTCGACGCTCGGCAACCTCTCCAACGCGCACGTATCCATGAACACCGTGGATATCGGCTTGGCTCAGCTTGCGATGCACGCCAGCTATGAAACGGCGGGCTGCGCCGATGTGGATTACATGATCCGCGCGCTCCGCCAGTTCTACAAGACGGACATCATCACCTCGGCCGACGGCGAATATCAGCTCGTCTGATCCTTCTCCTCCCGGCAGCGGCGCTCCATCTCCTCCGCATGCGCGGAGATGCGGCACAGCGCGACGGCCAGAAGGACGATTGCGGCAAACCCCAGACAGAGGACAAAAGCAAGCAGCATATTTTCACCCCCGCTTCATTCTATCCAATCGCGCGCCGCCTTATTTCCGGGCGGCGCGTTTTTTCTCCTTCCGTCTGCCTTTCGGCAGCCAACCTTCGGCGTTTTCATCGGCTGATTCTGCCACAGGCGGCGCCGATTTCAAACGTCCCTCTAAGAGGGAGGTATTGTCTCTTCACCGCCGAAACCTTAGAGAAATCCATTTGATTTATTGCCTAGACCGAAAACCCCCCCAAAGGCTCCCTCTTCGAGGGCGTGGAGCTTGCCGCCCGCGGTGCGGGAGGCAGGCGAGCGGAACGCCGAAGGTCTGGCACGGCGCAGCCGTGACTGAAGGAGTCAGGCAGGCGCGCCCGTTATCGGAATTTGCGCAAAATTTCGAATTTGCTCATTTACTGTTCTTTGTTTTCATTTTTGACATATTCGATTTTGAAAAATTCAATTTTAAGCACTTATCTTCTTGATTTTTCCATTTCGTGCATGTATAATGTGTTCATCTTTGCATAACACAACAAGGAGGCGCCGCAATGAACCGCGATGAACTGGAAAAACGAAATGTGGGGGAAAACCTCGATGCCCTGATGAATCTCGATCCGCGGGGCTACGGCGTCTGCCGCATCCTCTACGCCGGGAGCCGCAAGGCGACGGGCGAACCGCTGACCATGCACGCCGCGCAGACGCTCGTGGACGCGGTCAAGCCCGGCGATCTGGTCTATATCCTGACGGGCTTTGTGCTCCTGCCGCATAAGGTGCCGGAGATGGACGGCATGGTTTCCTCCATGCTGCTCGCCCGCGCGCTCGTGCTGGCCTTCGGCGCAAAGCCGATCATCGTCTGCCCGGAAGACAGCGTGCAGGCCGTCAAAAACTGCGCCGCCGTCGTCGGGCTGCACATCTATGAGGATATCGCCGACGTGCTCGAGCTGCCCATGAGCATGGGCGTTCAGCGCTTCACCAAGGATGCCAACCGTGCCGGGGACGAGGCCGACGCGCTGCTCGCGCAGGGCATGCCCGCCGCCGTCATCTCCATCGAAGCGCCGGGGGCGAACGACGTCGGCGTTTACCACAACGCGGGCGGGCTGGACGTCTCCGCGCTGGAAGCCAAGAGCCTCGCGCTTTGGGAGAAGCTGCGCGCACAGGGCGTGCCGAGCGTGGCCATCGGCGACCTCGGCAATGAAATCGGCATGGGCAAAATCGCCGATCACATCCGCTCCTTCGTGCCCTTCACCGCGCACGGCGAGTGCAGCTGCGGCTGCAAGGGCGGTATTCTGGCCGCGTCCACGACGGACAGCATCATCACCGCGACCTGCTCCGATTGGGGCTGTTACGGCCTGATGGCCGCGCTGGCGTATCTGCTGCGCAACATCGACATTCTGCACACCGAGGAGATGGAAGCCGAGGTCATGCGCACCGCCGCCCGCAGCGGCATGATCGACATGACCGGCTCGCTGCTGCCCGGCATCGACGGCTTCAACCTGAAGATGAACGTCTCCATCCTCAGCCTGATGCGCCAGTGCACCGATTACGCGCTCCGCTATTCGCACAATTCCGACCGCTGGTTCGGGCCGGTTTTGGCCAAGCACTTTTTTGAGTAAGGATGTGATATGATGGAACTGCGCCCCGTCGGCGTCGGCGGCGTTCTGGCCGTGCTCGGCAACGCCATCCGCTCGGAAACCGGCGCTCAGGTTGCCGCGCTCAGGGAAGCGGTTGAGCACGCGCACATCTGCGGTCTGGAGGAAACCGTCCCCGCCTACGCCTCGCTGCTCGTCAAATACGATCCGTTTCTGACCGATTACGATGCGCTCTGCGGCACGCTGCGCGCGCTGGAGCGGCAGATTTCCGCCGCGGCGGTAACGGAGGGCAAAATCGTCGAAATCCCCGTCTGCTACGGCGGGGCTTACGGCGAGGATCTGCCCTTCGTGGCCCGGCACGCGGGCATGACCGAGCGGGAGGTCATCGCCCTGCACAGCGGCCAGCCCTATCGCATCTATATGCTCGGCTTTCTGCCGGGCTTTCCGTATCTGGGCGGGCTGGACGAGCGGCTGCATACCCCGCGCCTTTCCACCCCGCGCACGCGCATCCCGTCGGGCAGCGTGGGCATCGGCGGCAAGCAGACCGGCATTTATCCGATGGAATCCCCCGGCGGCTGGCAGCTCATCGGCCGAACCCCGCTGACGCTCTTCGCCCCCGGCGAGCCGCTGCCCTACGCGGCGGGCGACCGCATCCGCTTCGTTCCCATCGACGAAGGCGAGTTTGAACGCATCCAAAAACGCGAGGAGGCGAAACGCCATGGCGCTTAACATCGTTTCGCCCGGGCCGCTGACCACCGTTCAGGACTTTGGCCGCCACGGCCATCAGGCGGAGGGCTATCCCGAGTGCGGCGCATGCGATAAATACGCGCTGGCGCTGGCGAATCTGCTCTGCGGCAACGGCGGCTGTCCGCATGTCGCGGGGCTTGAGTATACGCTTTGCGGGCCGACCGTCCGCGCGGCGGATTATACGCTCGTCGCACTGACCGGCGGCACGGTTTTGCCGATCGTCAACGGGAAGCGCGTTTCCATGTTCGAGCCGCTGCTGCTCGCCCCCGGCGACACGCTGGAAATCGGCATGCTTTCTTCCGGCCTGCGCGGCTATCTGGCCGTGTTCGGCGGGTTTGACATCCGCCCCGTCCTCGGCAGCCGCTCGACCGATCTCAAATGCCATATCGGCGGGCTGAGCGGCCGCGCGCTCAAGGCGGGCGACGTTCTGCCCGTTCTGCGCGCGTTCGAATTGCCGCAGGAGCGGTATAAGCCGCTGAAAAAACGTCTGGAAGCCGTCGTGCTGGAAGATTGGGCGATGGCCACGCTGAGCCCGCACGGCTTCATCGGCGCGCAGAAATTCCCGCTGCTTCGCGTCGTGCTCGGCCCGCAGGACGACGCCTTCACCGAAAAGGGTCTTTTTGATTTCAAATCCGCGCTCTACACCGTCACGCAGGATTCCAACCGCATGGCCGCCAAGCTCAGCGGCGCGCCGATCGAGGCCAAGGCGGGTGTGGACATCCTCTCGGATGGCATTGTCGAGGGTTCGGTGCAGGTTTCCGCCAACGGCCAGCCGATTGTGATGCTCGCCGACCACCAGAGCACCGGCGGCTATGCCAAAATCGCGACGGTGATCCCCTGCGACATCCCGGCGCTGGCGCAGGTTCGTCCCGGCCAGCTCGTCGGCTTCCGCGTCGTGAGCGTGGAAGAGGGCGCGGCGGCCTGCCGGAAGGAAAAAGAAAAATGGACGTATCTCAAGGAGGCGATCGACCATGACTGATTACGCATCCGCCCGCCCGAAGGACGTGCGCGCCCTCATCCGGGCGGGGCAAATCACCTCGCCGACCACGGGCATGTGCGACGGCTACGCGCAGGGCAACCTCGTCGTTCTCCCCAGGGAACTGGCGTGGGATTTTCTGCTGTTCTGCCAGCGCAACCCGAAATCCTGTCCGCTGCTCGAGGTGGCGGACGCGGGCAGCCGCACCTTCCCCGTCTTCGGCGAGGGCAGCGACATTGCGCGCGATATTCCGAAATACCGCGTCTATGAAGACGGCGTGATGACGGGCGAGTATACCGACGTATCGCGGTTTTTTGACGATCCGAGCCGTCAGCTCGTCAGCTTCCTGATCGGGTGCAGCTTTTCGTTTGAGAGCGCGCTGCTCGAAGCGGGTATTCCCGTCCGCCAGATTGAGGAGGGCGTGAACGTGCCGATGTATAACACGAACATCCCCTGCGCGCCCGCGGGCGTGTTCTCCGGCAACATGGTCGTCAGCATGCGGCCGATTCCGCATGCGCTCGTGCCCGCCGCCGTCGCCATCACGGCGCAGATGCCGCGCGTCCACGGCATGCCGGTTCAAATCGGTTTTCCGGAGGCCATCGGTATTCGTAATCTCGCGCACCCGGATTACGGCGACGCGGTGACCATCCGCGAGGGCGAGGTGCCGGTCTTCTGGCCCTGCGGCGTAACCCCGCAGGCCGTCGTCATGCACTCCAAACCGCCGTTCGTCATCACCCACGCACCGGGGCACATGTTCATCACGGACATCAAAAACGCCGTCTTGAAGCTGTAAGGAGGAATCCCCATGATTTCTGTCGATCTAAACTGCGACCTTGGCGAGAGCTTCGGCGCGTATACCATCGGGATGGACGAGGCCGTGATCCCGCTGATTACGTCCGCAAACGTCGCCTGCGGCTATCACGCGGGCGATCCGCTCGTGATGGCGAGAACCGTCGCGCGCTGCCGCGAAGCGGGCGTACATGTCGGCGCGCACCCCGGCTTCCCCGATTTGATGGGCTTTGGCCGCCGCAGCATGAACGTCTCTCCGGCCGAGGCGAAGGCCTATATCCAGTATCAGCTCGGCGCGCTAACCGCCTTCTGCCGCGCCGCCGGCGTGCCGCTTCTCCACGTCAAGCCGCACGGCGCGCTCTACAACATGGCGGCGAAGGATGAAAAACTGGCGCGCGCCGTCGTCGAAGGCATCTGCGAGGTGGATGACCGCCTCATCCTTCTCGCGCTCAGCGGCAGTGAAATGCTGCTTGCCGCCGAAAAGGCCGGTCTGCGCGCCGCCAGCGAGGTCTTTGCCGACCGCGGCTATCAGCCCGACGGCACGCTCGTCCCCCGCAGCCAGCCCGGCGCGATGATTACCGATGAAACGCTGGCCATCGAGCGCGTCGTGCGCATGGTCACCGAAGGCGTCGTCACCGCCGTCGATGGCACGGATATCCCCCTCCGCGCGGATTCCATCTGCGTCCATGGCGACGGCGAAAAGGCGCTGCTCTTCGTCCGAAGGATTCGCGCCGCGCTGGAAGCAAAGGGCGTCGCGCTGAGGGCGCTGTAAGCTCTCCCTGTTTTTTCCCCTTCTCATCTTCGAAGAAACAGTTGCAGAACGGCTTTTTCTGTTGTACAATGAAATCGTAGCTCAACCGCTTTTCAGGAGGTGAGGACAATGGCTACCAAAAGTTTTTTGAAAAACATCTCCCTTCGCGATGAAAAACAGTGCAAGGCGTTTATTCGCGCGTTGGAGAATTCCGAAAATCAGCCTGCGACAGACAAGCATAGCAAGCGCCCCGTTCATACCATGTCCTCCGCGCAAATCCAAAAGATTTTCGGCACATCCGATACGCAATAATGTCAAGGCGGCGTTCATCATGCGCCGCCTTCAGACTATAGACAAAAAGCTATTCTCCCCCGAAGGGGGGAGAATAGCCCTTTCCGCAAATGAAAGAATAGCTGAATTTCTTGATTTTGCTATTCAAGCCAAGTTTGCTTATGTCAACAAGCTGCAAGGCGGCGTTCATCATGCGCCGCCTTGTTTGCAGAGGGAGAAATCGACATGGCTGAAATCACGGGCTTTTGGCAGAGCAATCTGCGTGATCTGCTTGCTGAGCTGGGCGAAGAACGCACAAGCGAGATTCTATCCGCATTTGAATGTCCGCTGAACCCTGACGTACAAAGCTTTCTGCGCGAAAAAGCCATTCTTTTTTCAAGGCACGGCTATGCGTCCACCTATCTCGTGTTCGCCAGCTATCAGGGCAGTGTCGTCTTAATCGGCTATTATGCATTGGCCATGAAAGCCGTCGTCATCAAAGGCAGTCTGCTTTCTTCCCAATGGCGCGGCCGTCTGCGCCGCTTCGCCTTTTATGATTCGGATCTCAAGCAGTTCACCCTTTCGCTTCCGTTGATCGGCCAGCTCGGCAAAAATTACGCTCACCACTATGACCGGCTGATCTCCGGCGACGATCTGCTTGGCATCGCCTGCGAAACAGTTCGCGAAATACAACTGATGTCCAGCGGCAAAATGGTTTATCTGGAATGTGAAGACGTCCTGCCGCTCACTTCCTTTTACGAGCGAAACGGCTTTTTCCGATTCGCAAACCGCAATCTGGACGGCGACGAGCGCGATCTTTCCCAAACGCCATATCTCGTTCAAATGATTAAATACTTTAAGGATGTATAAACATACGCACCTCCGCAGCCGGTTTTCCGTTTCTGCGGGGGTGCGTGATTATTTTTTCGCCTATTCTTTTATGCGCCGTTTCACAAACGCCCTTCCGTCAAACGCCCAAATTTCCTCAAACCCGCAGGCTTCAAGCAGCCTTTGCGCGTCGTCAAACGTGCAATCCACGGTCGCCGCGTGGTGCGAATCGGAGGAGATCGTCACGCGGGCGTTTCGCCGTCTGAGCTGCTCCAATATCCATCGGGAGGGGTATGGCGTCGTCCGCCAGCCGCGGCTGATGGCCCCGGTATTGACCTCAAAGACCTTGCCAGCCGAAACAAGCGCATCCATCGCGTTCAGCGCGGCGGCTCGATAGCGCGGGCTGGTTTCGTCAAAGAAGCGTTCCTTCTCGTCGAACTTGGTCAGCAGGTCGAAATGACCGACCACCTGCGCGCGGGGCGCATCGGCAACGCGCCTGAGCTGGGCAAAGTAACATTCCGCCGCCGCGTCGCTGTCGCCGTCAAAAGCCTCCGCCAAAAAGCGGCGCGTCGTCTCCGGGCTGTCGTCCACGGTGGGATAGGCCGCCGGATCGCCGCCGACGGGCAGAAAGTGCGCCGAGCCGATGGCATAGTCAAACGGTTCGAGCCATTTTTCGTCGCTGAGCACGTCCCATTCCACGCCCGCATACACGGCAATCCGCCCGGCATACGCCGCCTTGAGCCGCCGCATTTCAGCCAAAAACGGCGCGACGTTCTCCGCCTTCGCCGCCCAGCCGTTCGCAAACGGAAGCGGGCTGTGGATGCTGATCCCCGCCGAATCCATGCCCGCCGCCAGACAGGCGCGGATCATCTCCTCCGGCGTGTTTTTCCCGTCGCAAAAGACGCTGTGCGCGTGGAGATTCTGCATCCCTTTCCCGCCCTCCTTCTCTCTCCCCTTCAAGGGGGGAGCGCCCTGCCGCGACCCAAACGCGGTCAATACCACATCCAGTTTTTAAACCAGTTCATCCGCGCCAGCCATTCGCGGGAGACCTCCAGCCCCGACGCATAGGGATAAAACGCGATGAACAGCGCCACGGCGGCCACGACGAGCACGGCCGTCAGCGCATGGCTGAGCGCCCTGTTTCGGCGCTCCAGATAGCGCAGCCCCTGCGCCGTCGCCAGGATGATGAACGGCACGCTGGCAAAGTAGTGATAGATGAACGTCAGCCGGCTGACCAGCACCCACGGCAGATACGCCGACAGGAAGCCCACCGCGATGATCGGCAGCGCGCGGTCGTATTCGTCGTCGCGCCCGCGCGTGACGCGCAGCATCGGCAGCGCGTTGCGATAGACACTGTACCCCAGCACGAAGAGGATGGCGACAAGCCCCGTCCACCACACGGCCGGATTGCCGAACGCCATGATTGTGCTCGCCTTGCCCATCGCCGGGAACGCCGCGCTGTAATACCACATCGGCTTGACGATCAGCGGCCATTCATACCACGGCGAGGCGAAATAATGCGTCGCAACGAGGTTCTTGTGGTATTCGAACATCGTCACCTGCGCGTTCCAGATGCGCTCAAGCGTCTTGAGGTTCAGCTTCACCTCGCCGTAAGCGCTCAGATACGGAATATAGCTCAGGCAGTAAATCACAATCGGCACGATCACGAAAAACACCACGCAGGCCGCGAGCGTCGCCGCGCCTTTTTGGGCAAAGCCGTCCGCCGCGCGCGCGAACGCCGGGTCTTCGTCCCGATGGCGCTCGGCGTAGACGCTCTGTTTATACAGCGTGATGAACCGCGAGAAGAACAGCACCGCCAGCCCGACCGCGCCGTAACAGCCGATCCACTTGCTGGCAATCGCCAGCCCCATGAACACGCCGGAAGCGAACAGCGGCACGAGCGTCCTCCACAATTTCTGGTGATAAAAGCTCATCTGCATCCAGCGCGCCATGAACAGGAACATCACCATCATAAACAGCACCGGGAAGGAATCAATCGTCGCGATGCGCGTCTGCGTGAAGTGCATGCAGTCCGCCGTCAGCAGCAGCGCGCTGAGCGCCGCCCACCGCGTCCGCTTGATGAGCTGCATCGCCAGCAGGTAGATCGCCGGAATCATCAGGATACCCGTCAGCGTGCCCGCAAAGCGCCACGCGAACGGCGTCATGCCCATCAGGTCGATGCACCAGCTCATAAATACCTTGCCCAGCGGCGGGTGCGTCGTCTCGTAGGTGTGCAGGCTGTGCGCGTGCTCGTAGCCCGTGCGCGCGTGATAGATTTCGTCGAAGTACATGCTGTTTTCATAGGTCGGCTTCTCCGGCACGGCGTCCTGTTCGTCGATCAGCACATTCGGGTCGGCCGCGCGCCCTTCGACCGCGCCGCTCGCCGTGATGGCCTGCACGGGGATCACCCGCCCGTTTCCATCGACCGCCGCAACCTCCCAAAGTGCTGAGCCTGCGCCGTCAAACGTCAGGCGGACGTAGCGCCCGTTGAGCGCAATCATTCCGCCGGAAGCGCCCGCAACCACGCCGTCCGCGTTATAGGTCGGCTCGCGAAGCGCCAGCCACTTGAAGCACTCGCCCCGGTCGAAGAACGCGCCGGTTTCCACGCCGTAGCTTTCCCCGTCCACAGAGGTCGCGACGGTGAACTGCGTATCGGAAATCCCCCCGTAATAATACAGGTGGAAGTCCTCCTGATTTTCGCCAAGGTCGAGCACCACCGTCTCGCCCGCCGCCGTGGAAACATAGCCCGTCTGCGGCGCTTTCGTCGCGCCCAGATGCCAAAGCGCCGCCACGCTGTACGCCAGCGTCAGCGCGCCCATGATGGCGAAGTCGCGCCCGCGCAGGTGCATGCGATGATCCTGCGGATGCAGCAGCTCGTCGCGTTCGCGCTTTTCGGCCGCGCAGGTCGGCGCTCCGCCGCCCGCGTCCGCCGTTTTGTCCGGCTCAACCCTGCGCTCCGGCAGGGTCATTGGCCGCGCCCCCATGATGAGGCGAACCGCCGTATACGCCGTCAGCGCCGCGGCGGCGAGCTGCACCGCACCCAGCGCATACCCCAGCCCCGTGTTCGGCGCAATCAGATAATCAAACGCCAGCACCACGCCGATGTTCACCGCCGAGGCCGCCGAGGCCAGCACGGCGGAGATCAGCAGCCGGATATCCCCCGTCTCCACAAACGCGAAAAAGAGCAGCGCCAGCGCGGGCAGGATATAGCGCTCGTGCATCTTCGTGCCCAGCGCAAAGACCAGCTGCATCGTCAGCGCGGCGGAGAGGAACAGGCGGCTCCTGCCCTTGCCCACGGCGTAGACCGCCACGCCCGCCGCGAAGGAGAGCGCCATCAGCACAAGGCCGATCTGCCCATAGGTGATCGAGCCGATGAGCGCGGTCGATTCATCCACCCAGTTGCCGCCCAGCAGGAACATCAGGTTGCCCGTCGAGAGCGTCGCGTGCGGATAGCCGGAGAGCGTCGCCGCGTATTTATCCACCAGCCACGTGAAGATGTTTTCGCCCCACGCAAAGGGCAGTACGACGATAAGCGTCGCCGCCACGCCGCCCAGCAGGCCAAGACCGATGGATTTTCCGCGGCGCTCGCCCATGCGCGCCTCCTTCATCAGCGCCGCCACGCCCAGCGGCGCGAGCAGCCCCGCCTGCGGCTTGGCCAGCACGGCCAGCGCGAAGATCGGGATGGCGATTGTCCACCGCCCCTCGCGCGCATACAGCAGCATCAGCACCAGCAGCAGCGCCAGCACGGAGTCAATCTGCCCCCAGCAGCTCGAGGTCACGATGAACGCCGGGTTCAGCGCCAGCAGCGCGGCCACGGCCAGCGCCGCGCCTTCGCCCAGCTTTTTTTCGGCCCATTTGAAGCAGACCGCCGCCAGCGCGAGATCGCAGGCGATCGGCACGAGCTTCATCAGCCCCTGAAACGCCATGCTCCCCGTGCCAAGCCCCAGCGCCCTGCCCAGCAGGCCGAGCAGCCACAGCACCAGCATATACGCGGGCGGATAATCGCAGAAATAGCCCGCTTCATAGAAATTCGCCGGGCCGCCGTCGGCCATCTTGCCCGCCCACGCGCCAAAACAGCCCATATCCACGCCATAGCCCTCGACGGTGAACGCCAGCAGCACGCGGATGACCAGCGCCGCCAGCAGCGAAACCGCCAGCCCCGCGCGCGCGTTCAGCTTCTTCCCCGTCAGGCCGCGCGCCAGCAGCGCCGCCAGCGCCATGTAGACGCAGGCCGCGCCGATCAGCAGCGGGATGCTCCTCTCCTTCGCCGTCTTGGGCGCGCCCGCGTCGGTCTTTTTGCTCGGCGCGGGCGTGGCCAGATCGAGCACCGTCTCGCCGACGGGCACGGTTTCCACCTGTTCAAGGCTCACGTCCGTGAACCACGCCTTGCCGGTGTTCTCCGCGCCGTAGCCGCCCAGCCGCGCCATGACCGTGATTTCCTTCTGCCCTTTTCCGGTTCGGCCATACAGGGTCAGCGTCTCCCACCGGCCGTTTGTGTCGTGCAGGTCGCGGCTCGTGCCGTAAACGCCGGAGAAGGACACATTCGCGCCCTTCGTCCCCTCGCCGCAGCCCTCCGCCATCACCCGCGCGGTCAGCCTGTATGTCGCATTCTCGCGAACGGCAATCGTCTGCTCAAAGCGCGCGTCGTTGGCCGCGGCGTTTTCCACCAGCGCGGCGGTCGTGCCATCCTCCAGCGTCACCGCCTCCAGATACGAAGCGCCCGCGCTCGTCACCCATGCGCCGGTCTGCCAGCCGTCGGGCTCGCCGTCCGTCGTCAAAGCAAAATCGCCGTTGGCAATCAGGTTGCCCGTCTGCGGCGCGTCGTCCTTCCCGCCCGACCCATGCAGCGTAAAGAAAACCGCCGCCGCGGCGAGCAGCGTAAGCAGAACGACGATCCAGATTTTCTGACGTTTTTTCATTTCAATCCTCCGGGAAAAATCAAAACATAGGCCCCTGATAGGGGAACGCGTCCTTGATATGCGTCAGCCTTGCGCCCCGGATTTCGATGACGTCAAAGCGAGCCTGCCGCTCCGTCAGCCCATTTTGAACCATGTAGCGCAGCGCGCCCCTGCATATTCTCTTTTGTTTGGCCGGCGTCACGGCCTCGCGCCCGTAGGATGCGCCGCTCGTCCGCGTCTTGACCTCGACAAAGACGATCACCCGCCCATCCTGCGCAATCAGGTCGATCTCCGCGCCGGGGAACGCCGCGTTGCGCGCCAGAATCCGGCAGCCCTGCTCGACGAGATATTGCTCGGCGCGAACCTCGCCCAGCGTTCCCAATCCGTCCGAATCCATCTTACACCTCGACAAAATGCCCGATGAACGAGCGGCGGTGAATCGGCGTCGGGCCGTACTGCCTGAGCGCGGCGATGTGCTCCGCCGTGCCGTAGCCCTTGTTTTTGGCCAGCCCATACTGCGGATACCGCGCGTCCAGCTCGCGCATGATGCGATCCCGCGTCACCTTCGCCAAAATGGAGGCCGCCGCAATCGAGTAGCAGAGCGCGTCGCCGTGCACCAGCCCGCGCACCTCGCCCGGCACATCCAGCCGGGTGATCGCGTCCACCAGAAACAAATCGCAGGGCGCATCCTTCGCCGCCATCGCCATCGCGTTCTTCGTCGCGTTCAGGATGTTCACCCGGTCGATCTCTTCCGGCGAGGCGAGAATCACCTTCGCATACACCGCCGTCTGCATGATTTGGTCATACAGCGCCTCGCGGCGCTTTTCCGTCAGCTTCTTGCTGTCATCCACATACAGCAGCAGCGGCTCGGGCGGCATCACGACGCAGGCCGCCGCCACCGGGCCGCAGAGCGGGCCGCGCCCCGCCTCGTCTATGCCGGCAAAGGCGCGCCCCGTCGCCCAAATGGCCTTGTCCGTCTGCGTGATTTCTTCCAAACGGGCGTTCCAGTCTTTTTTCATGCTATACGCTCCCTTGGGCTTTTGCCCAAACCTGAGGTTATCAAACTAACATCACCGATATTTCAAGAATAACACTAAGTATTTGCGCCCGAAGGTTTCCAAAGG
>UQNM01000009.1 GCA_900542395.1 uncultured Eubacteriales bacterium | reverse complement strand
CGCCTTCGCCGCCGGTCGTGCCGCCGCCTTCGCCGCCGGTCGTGCCGCCGCCTTCACCGCCGGTCGTGCCGCCGCCTTCGCCGCCGGTCGTGCCACCGCCTTCACCGCCGGTCGTGCCGCCGCCTTCACCGCCGGTCGTGCCGCCGCCTTCGCCGCCGGTCGTGCCGCCGCCTTCACCCGGCTTAATCAGTTCAACGTCCGTCGAGCTGCTGCCTTCGTCATTGGTTTTGCCGTCTGCAACAGAATCCGCCGCCGTCAGCGCGACGGTCTGCTGGGCATATTCATTGCTTGGCGTATTCGCATACTGCGCGAGAACAACGTAGTTCCCGCTTTCCTTTGCGGTCAGCTGTACGGAGGCCCTGCCGTTTGCATCAAACGTCGCCGTCTGTTTCGCCGGGTTATTGTCATTTTCGGAAGCAAACAGCTCCACCACAACGCCTTCGCCTGCCGTGCCGGTCAGCGCGACGGAAACCACGCCATTACCAGGCGTGAGCTTCATTCCGATTTTTTCGCGGCTCACAGGCTGCTCAGGCTGGTTTTCCTCCAGCGTCACGATCTGCGGTTCGCTCGGTGTGTCCTCGGCCTCCGCCAGCGCGAGCGGCGCGGACGACGCAAAGAGCACGCATACGCACAGCATCATCGCAATTTTGCGTTTCATTTTATTTCGATCCATCCTGATTCCCTCCATGATGAAAAATCCCTTCGAGTTTCGGCTCCATCTTATCACGTTTCATCTTTTTATGCAACCGACGGAGCCGCGATGCGGCCTTTGCATACAGAACGAACAAGCGCCGCCATTTCTTCCCATTTGGCGGAAATTTTTTATTGATTTTACGCTTCTTCCCATGTATGATGAAGAAAACGCGGTTTGCGTTTCGCCGCGCCAATTCCAATTCTTTCCATGGAGGAAAAATATGCCAAACCAATTCCGCGCCATCGGCGCGACCACCTTCCTTTCCCCGATTCCGGCGGTGATGCTTTCCTGCCGGGGCACCGAGCCGGGCTTTGACAAAGACAACCTGATTACCGTCGCGTGGGCGGGCGTAATCAACAGCGCGCCGCCGATGATCAGCGTCTCCCTGCGCCCGTCGCGCCACTCGTATGCGCAGATCGTGCAATCCGGCGTGTTCTGCCTGAACCTGATCGACCAATCGCTTTGCCGCGCGGCGGATTTCTGCGGCGTGAAAAGCGGGCGGGACGTCGATAAATTCAAGGAGATGCGCCTGCACGCGCGCGAGGTTGACGGCTTCCCCGCGCCTGCGCTGGACGAAGCGCCCGCGTTTCTCTGCTGCCGCGTTCAGCAGCGCCTTCCGCTCGGCTCGCACGAGCTGTTCCTCTGCGCGGTCGAGGACGTCTATGTGAAGGACGCGCTGTTTGACCCGGACGGCAGCCTGCACCTTGGCCGCGCGAATCTGGTCAGCTATGCGCACGGCGAATATTTCCCGCTGAAACCGCGCCCCGAGGGCTTCTTCGGCTATTCCGTCGCGCGGGAGGATGTGCTGCGCCGCAGGCTCGGCGCGCCGAAGCCCGCCGCCAAGCGCGCCCCCGGCCAGCGGAAGCGCTGACGGAAGGGAGCGGAAGATGCTGAAAACAAAACCCATTCGCGGCGCGCTGGCGCTGCTTTTGGCCGTATCGCTCTGCCTGGCGATGAGCCTGACCGCGTTTCTCATCGACACGCCCGCCATGCGGGAGCACGCCGAACAGGCCGTCGATCTGCTCGGCTATGAGTCGGCCAGCCCGGAGATCGTCGGCGGCTTCGCTTCCTCCCGGCTGGACAACTACACCGCCGTGCTGATTCTCAAAACCGCGGCCTACATCGGCGACGACCCGCTCCCGCGCATGGCGTTCAGCGGCCTGCGCACGGATCTGCCCCCGCAGGAGGATCAAACCGACTGGGAGGCTTACGCCACCTATTCGGACGCGGTTCCCTCCCCGAACAACGTTCCATACAGCCGCTATTGGCACGGCTACACGTTCGCGCTCCGGCTGCTGCTCTGCCTGTTCACCTTCACCAACCTGCAAATGCTCCTTCTCTTTGCGCAGACGGCGCTGCTCCTTCTGACGGTGCTGCTGATGGTTCGGCGCGGCTCGCAGCAGCTCATCCCGGCCTTTGCGGTTTCGTGGTTTTTCATGTCGCCGCCCGCGCTGGGGCTCTGCCTGCAATATGCGCCGGTTTCGCTGATCGCGCTGCTGGCGTGTTCGCTGCTCCTCGCGCTGAAACCGGCGTTATCCCGAAGCGTCGGTCTGCCCGTTTTTTTCGCGCTGATCGGCCTGTTCGTCAACTACTTCGATTTGCTGACGTTCCCCGTCGTTTCGCTCAGCTTCCCGCTGATTCTCCTGATTGCACTGGAAACGAGGACGACGATTTCCTTCGGCGGCCTGATGCGGGAGGCGCTCCTGTGCTGCGTCGGCTGGGCGCTCGGCTATGCCTGCATGTGGATGCTGAAATGGGGGCTCAACTTTCTGGTGCTGGGGCAGGACGGAATCGCCGCCGTCGGCGACCAAATCTCCCTCCGGCTGTCCGCGGGCGGCGAATCCCACTCCCGGCTGGATATCCTGCTGCGCAACATCCGCATCGTGACGGATAAGACAGCCTATCGCGTGATTCTGCTGGCCGTGCTGGCGCTGCTGCTCGCCCTGTTCATTCGCCGCAGGCCGCGCCGCCTCGACAGCCGCGCGCTGCTCCTGCTGCTCCCCCTGCTCGCGCCCGTGCTGTGGACGCTGGCGCTCTCCAACCACGCATCCGACCACACTTATTTCACCTACCGGAACCTGTGCGGCGCTTTTTTCGCGCTTCTCGCGCTCCCCGCGCTGCTCGCGCCCGACCGAACCCCTTCCCCCTGAACCCCGCACGAGGAAACGCCATGACCACCAGAGAACTGCTTTACATCAAGACCATCGCGGACGAAAAGAGCATGACCCGCGCCGCGCAGAAGCTGTTTGTCACCCAGCCGTCGCTGAGTCACTGCGTGATGACCCTCGAGCAGCAGCTCGGCACGCGGCTGTTCACGCGCACCGCCGGCGGGCTGGTGCTGACCTATGCGGGCGAGAAATACTATCGCATGGCCTGCGAGGTGCTGCGCGTCTACGCGGCATTTGAATCGGAGATCAACGAGGAGCGCGCGCTGTCGCAGGGGCGCGTGACCGTGGGCATCACCAACTATTTGGCGACGGCACACCTGCCGCGCATGCTGCCCGCGTTTCACCGGGAGCACCCCGGCATCGAGGTGCGCATCTGCGAGGAGACGACCGACCAGGTGGAGCGCAGTCTGCTGAGCGGCAGGCTGGATTTCGCCATCCTGCACACCGGGCCGGACGACGGGCTAACCGGCAACCCTTCGCTGGATTTTGAAGCGCTGGGGCGCGACCCGTTTCTCATCGCCGCGCCGCACGACGAGCGCCTCGCCGCGCTGGCCGTGCAACGGCCGGACGCGCCCCATCCCGAGCTTGACCCCGCGCTGCTGGGCGGTGAGCCGTTTCTGATGGTTTCGCCCGGTCAGCGCATCCGGCAGATCACCGACCGTGTGCTGGCCGAAGCGGGCGTGAAGCCGCGGGTTCTGCTCACCAGCCGGAACTACGAGCTGCTGCGCCGCCTGACGAGCGAGGGCATGGGCTGCATGCTGCTGCCCAGCCGCTATGTCGGCCTGCTGGGCGGAGAAGGCTATCAGCCCGCGTATTACATGATCCCGCCCAAATACCGCGCGTGGTGGGCGCTGAGCGTCGTCCGCCTGCGCGAGGCATATCTATCCCGCGCGGCGGAAGCGTTTTTGGCGAGCTTCAAAGCGCACATGACGGAAGACGATCTTTGATCCTTCCGATGCTCCCCAAAACCCGGAGCTGTCAAGCTAACAAAACCGATATTTCAAGAAAAATCAAGTATTTTTGCCCGAAGGTTTCCAAAGAGGTTTTCGGTTGTTGCTGCCAGTGGCAGAAACAAACAAACGAAAACGGAAAGCCCTTTGGTGGGGCGATGGGGCAAAGCCCCATATCCAAAAATGCTTAGATATTTGTTTCTTGAAATGTTTGGTTTAAGCTTGACAGCTCCTTTTTTGCCTCCCTGCGGCGGACGGAAGGGCGATTATAAACTTCTTCTATATGTGTCATGGTTTTTTAGTATTTGTCTATACGCTGTGCATCGTGTATAATAAAGTCATCGGAGAGATAGCGTCTTTTGCCACATCTCTCATTTGAAAACGGGACAAAACACGAAAGGGGATTTTTCCATGGTAAAGCTTTACGACGGCGGCGTATACCTCGTCAACGGCCGCGAAATCGTGACCGATCCGGCCGCTCTGCCGGGCAAATGCGGCAGGAATGTCACAAAGGAAGAGGCCGAGCAGGGCACCATCGCCTACGGCATCCTCAAGGCGCACAACGAGAGCGGCGATATGCAGAACCTGCGCATGCGCTTTGACAGCCTGACCAGCCACGACATCACCTACGTCGGCATCATCCAGACGGCGCGCGCATCCGGCATGAAGAAATTCCCGATGCCCTACGTGCTGACCAACTGCCACAACAGCCTGTGCGCCGTCGGCGGCACCATCAACGAGGACGACCATATGTTCGCGCTCTCCGCCGCGCACAAGTACGGCGGCATCTATGTGCCGACGAACATGGCCGTCATCCACAGCTACAACCGCGAGATGATGTCCGGCTGCGGCCGCATGATCCTCGGGTCGGACAGCCACACCCGTTACGGCGCGCTGGGCACGCTGGCGGTCGGCGAGGGCGGCGGCGAGCTGGCCAAGCAGCTTGTCGGCCGCACCTACGACGTGGCGCGCCCGGGCGTGGTCGCCATCTACCTGACCGGCAAGCCGAGGGACGGCGTCGGCCCGCAGGACGTAGCGCTCTCCATCATCGGCGCGGTCTACGCCAAGGGCTATGTGAAGAACAAGGTCATGGAGTTCGTCGGGCCGGGCGTGGCGAATCTGCCGATTGAATACCGCAACGGCATCGACGTGATGACGACGGAAACGACCTGCTGGTCCTCCATCTGGGAGACCGACCAGAACACGAAGGATTACCTGACCATCCACGGCCGGCCGGAGGCGTTCAAGACGCTGAAGCCCGCCGAGGTCGCGTATTACGACGGCTGCGTGTACGTCGATCTCGCCACGGTGGAATGTACCATCGCTCTGCCGATGCACCCCAGCTACACCTACGCCATTTCCGAATTGAAGGCAAACGCGGCGGACATCCTGCACGAGTGTCAGGAGAAGGCCAACGCGCAGATCACCGGCGCGAAGCTCGACCTGATGAGCAAAATCCGCGGCGGCGAAATCTGGGTCAATCAGGGATTGGTCGCGGGCTGCTCCGGCGGCACGTTCGACAACGTGTGCGCGGTTGCGGATATCCTGCGCGGCCATAGCTGCGGAAACGGCGAATTTAAGATGAGCGTCTATCCGGGCAGCATGCCGGCGTACATCCAGTTGATGAAGAACGGCGCGCTGACGGATATCGCCTCCGCGGGCGCGATCATCCGCGAGTGCTTCTGCGGCCCGTGCTTCGGCGCGGGCGATACCCCGGCCAACGGCGAGTTTTCCATCCGCCACACGACCCGAAACTTCCCGAACCGCGAGGGCAGCAAGCCCGGCGAGGGGCAGATGGCGGGCGTGGCGCTCATGGACGCGCGCTCCATCGCCGCGACGGCGATCAACGGCGGCCGCCTGACCGCCGCGACGGATCTGGACGTCGCCTACACCCATCCGCAGTATTTCTTCGACGGCAGCGTGTACGAGAAGCGCGTTTACAACGGCTACGGCAAGGCCGAGCCGGAGCACGAGCTTCGCATGGGGCCGAACATCAAGGATTGGCCCGAGCAGCCCGCGCTCTCCGACGATCTGCTGGTGAAGGTGGTTTCCTACATCACCGACCCGGTGACGACCACCGACGAGCTGATCCCCTCCGGCGAAACCTCCTCCTATCGCTCCAACCCGCTGCGTCTGGCCGAATTTGCGCTCTCCCGCAAGGATCCGGCGTATGTCGGCCGCGCAAAGGCCGTGCATGCCGTTGAAGCGGCGCGCGAGCGGGGCGAGGCGCTGCCCGAGGATGTGCAGGCCGTTTATGCCGCGCTGACCCGCGCGGGCGTCGCCAGCAACCCCGCCGGCACGGTCATCGGCTCGACGATTTACGCCAACAAGCCGGGCGACGGTTCCGCCCGCGAGCAGGCCGCAAGCTGCCAGCGTGTGCTCGGCGCATGCGCGAACATCGCGATGGAATACGCCACCAAGCGCTATCGCAGCAACTGCATCAACTGGGGCATGGCGCCGCTGCTCACCGCCACGCCGGAGGATTACGCGCTGGGCGACTGGGTGTTCGTGCCCGGTATCCGCGAGACGATTCTCTCCGGCAGGCAGGCGTTTGACGCATACGTGGTCAAGGCCGACGGCAGCGTTAAAAAGACGAGCGTTTCCACCGGCGCGCTGACCGAGGACGAGCGTCAGATCATCGCGGACGGCTGCTTAATCAACTACTACCGCAACAACTAATTCCTAAAGTTATTTATCAAAGCAGCACATACAAAAAATACAGCTTCTCCGATCCGGAGAGGCTGTATTTTTGTACCATTTTTGTACTTTCCCCGCGCTTACAAAAGGTCGTCCAGCTTCTTGGCCGTCAACCGCCTGCGCGGCTTTCGCATCGGGTCAAAGGCGCAGATGGCCGAATATTCGCAGTTTTGGCAGGCGTTAAACGCGCCGCGTTCAACGGGCGAATCGTTCATTTCGCCGCGATAGATTTCCCCCGCCAGCTCCGCCGCCTTGCGCTTTCCAAAATCCAGCAGCTTTTCCATCCCCGCCTCGTCCACCATCGACGCAGCATAACGGCCGTTCGGCTTTCCGTCCTTGGTGACCATCGACGCGATATTGCCGCCCTGCGCGCGGAGGATGGCCACGTCGCTGAGCGAAATGCCCTGAAGCGACAGCTTCTTGGCGATCTGCTTTTCCACCTCCTCGCGGATGCGCGATTCGGTCTTGACCGTCGGATCGGCGATTCGGCAATAGAAGAATCCCGCCGCGTGCGAGCCGGGAACGCGCGACAGCGCCGCCGCCAGATAGAGCAGGAGCTGGAGCTGCAAGCCCCAGTAAACCAGCGTCGGATCAAACTTCCGAGCGCCGCTCTTGTAATCAATCACGCGCAGGCCGCCGCCCGTCATCACATCCACACGGTCAATCCGCCCCTGCAAATAGACAAACGTGCCGTCGCTCAATTCAAGCACAATCGGCGACAGGCCGTTCTGCCCGAAGACAAACTCCATCCGCAGCGGGCGGAAGCTGCTGTCCGCGTA
Source organism: uncultured Eubacteriales bacterium (assembly GCA_900542395.1). GTDB lineage: Bacteria > Bacillota > Clostridia > Christensenellales > Aristaeellaceae > Ventricola. The sequence continues at coordinate 35,749 of UQNM01000009.1, read as the reverse complement.
TTGCGAGAGGATGTTGCGCGCCGTCCTTTTGGCCGTTCGGCGAATCCGCCGCGCGACCGCCTCACCGCGCTTGCTCTCCCCCATCGGGGATTCCCGCCAGGCGTCGATCAGCGGCGAAACGGCTTCGTCCATCAGCCTGTCGCAGACCGCCTGCGGCACCTCGGGAAATTCCGGCAGCGCTGTCACAGCCTCGGTGAAGCGCTCGGCGGCCTCGTGGTACAGCGTGCCCAGCTCGGCCGCGTCCACGCCCGGCTGCTGTTCCCGCTGCGGCGCAAGGCCGTATCGGACGAAATGCTGATACGGGCACTGGGCAAACGTCTCCAGCCGGGTGACGCTGCTGACCGGCCGCCCGTACAGCGCGCGCGCCAGCGTGCCCGTCATCCGCTTTGCCGGAGGATCACCCAGCCCGCGCGTCACGCTGAGCAGCGCCTGTTTCCCCGTTTCATCCGCAGAGAGCGCCGCCGCAGCCGCCGCATATGCCGCGTCCAGCTCGCGCCGCCCGTCCGCGACCTCCGAAAGCTCGACCGCCAGCGCCTCAAGCGCCGGGGTTCGCGCGCAGAGCATGGCCTCGCGCTCCTCCTGCGCCAGCCCGCCGTAAACCGGCATATTGGGAAACAGCCTTCGAAGCGCCTGTACCGCCGCGCCCTCGCGCAGCGCACGCCCCGTTTCATCCGCCACGGCGTAGGAGACGATCACCCGCTCCTTCGCGCCGGAGAGCGCCTTCAGTTCGTCGAGCTGGCCGAGCGCGGCGCTCTCCTGCGGGGTCATGCCCAGATACGCGCCGCTGGCCTCCTGCGCCGCCAGCTGTTCGCCGACGGTGAGCAGGCCGTTGTCGCCGCTCCCCGGCATGTCGTTCATCCCGATGGCGAAGAGCGTCCGCACCTGCGCCGTGCGCACGTTGCCGATTTCGCCGCAGATGATCGCGCCGTCCGCAGGCGGAAGCGCCGCCAGCTCGAGCGCGGAAAGGCCGTTTTGAAGCAGCTCCAGCACAATTTTCGCCGGAACAGCCTGCCCGCCGAGCAGCGTGTGAAGCTGGTCGAGCGTCGTCATCATCGCGTTCCAGACCTGCGCGCAGTCCTGCGCCTCCGCCGCAAGATCGGCGGCGTTCAGCTCGTCGCGCATGTCTTCCAGCGTTTCATACGCATGAACGCTTTCCAGCAGCGCCAGAATGGCTTGGATGGTGTCGTCCGCCGTCCTTGCCGCCTGCAAGCCGCGTTGAAGCGCCAAAAGCGGCTCCATCACCTGCTTTCGGCTCTCTTCCAGCGCAACGAGCTCATCCTCCGTCATGCCCTTGGGATAGCGAAACGGCTTGCGCATGGCCTCGCCGCGCACATCCGCCCCTTCGCAATACGCGCAGAAGCGATCCAGTGCCTCCTGCGTCAAGCCCAGGAAGCCGCTCTGCGCACATTCCAGAATATCCGACAGCCGCCACCCGGCGGAAATCGCCGCCAGCGCGCCGAGGATAAAGCGGCTCAACGGATGCGCGCTCGCCTTCCGTTTTTCCGCCACATATGTCGCAAGGCCGTACATCGGCAGAATGTTTTGCAGCAGCGCGCCGTATCCGCTCTGTTTGGGATAGATGACCGCCATCTGCGAAACATCCTCCCCCATCGCCGCCAGACGGCGTATTCTCGCCGCCGCCAGATGCACCTCCTGCCGCTTTCCGCTCGCCGCAAGCAGCTCAATCGCCGTCGGCTCGTCCACGCAGGGCGCTGTGCCCAGCGCGTAAAGCCGCTTTTCCATGAGCCGGATATCCCACGGCGCGTCCAGCTCCGCATCCAGCGTCTCGCGCTCCACGGCGATTCCGCGTTCCTTCGCCAGCCTTTCCAGCCGCTGCAAGCTGAAATTGACCGGCGCAAAGAGCCGTCCGTCCGGCGCGGCGTTCGCGTCCGTCTCGATGGCCAGCGTCAGCGTTCGGCAGAGCGGCGCAATGCTCAGCAGCTCCGCCGCAAACGTCGGCGTAATCATATCAAAGCCGTATGCGAACACATTCTGCCCCTTGAACACGCCGGACGCCTCGAACCGCGCGCACATCTCCCGCGATATATCCTCCGCGTCGGCCAATTCGCCCGCCATCCGCTGCTCGTAGGCCGCGTAGATCCGCGCAATATCGCCGAGCTTGGCCCTCGCGGGGCTTTCCGCGTCCATGCTTTCGGCGCTCCTCGCCACGTCGGCCGCCGACAGGCCGCTGCGCTTGAGCGACGCGATCATGCTGGACACGCGCGCCGTGAAACCGGACGACCCATTCTGCGCCGCACCGCGATACACGCTCAGCTCGTCCTTCTGCGCCTCGATGATCGAGCTGAGCACCATACATTTGCCGCGCTCATCGAAAAGGGTCTGTTTCGGCATGCCCGCCAGTTCGAAGACGCGCGACTGAAGCCGTTTCGGCGAGAGCACGTCGATCAGAAACGAGCCGCTGACGTGCAGCCGCTCCATGATCTCAAGCTCCGCCTGCAAGGTGTATTGCGACGGCACCAGAAACATACATCCTTCTCCCCGCGCCATCGCCTCGCCCAGCCGATCCACGCACGCGGCGAGCAGCCTGTGCGGCCTTGCGGTCAAAATCTTCATCCCGCGACCCTCTCTTCGCCCCAAAATTGTTTCACGTGAAACATCCCGGCCGATGCCGCGCCGTCCGCAGATCGCCGCACCAAAATGTTTCACGTGAAACATCCGGCAGGATTTTTTCTTTCTCATCCAGAATTATATCATAGAAAAACCGGTTATTCCACTTTTTTCAGGAGGACGCTATGGAAGCCATCGCGCTCATGGCCGATATTCACGCCAATCTGCCGGCCGCAGAGGCCGTCATTGCCGATATTCGCCGAAAGCACAAGCCCGACCGCGTCGTGTCTCTGGGCGATCAGGTCAACCTTGGCCCCGCGCCGTGCGACACCCTGCGCCTGCTCCGCGCGGAGGGCGTGACCTGCCTGCACGGCAACCACGAGGGCTACATCCTCTCCGTCATGCGCGGCGAACCGGGGTATGCCGGGGCGAATTTCGCGTCGCTCCGCTTCAACGCCGACCGCCTCACCCCGCAGGAAATCACCTTTGAAAAGGAGCTGACGCTCCCCGGCGCCACGCTCTGCCACGCGATGCCGGGGGACGACCGTTTTCCTGTCCACAACCCGACGCTCGCGCTTCCGCGCCTGAACGCCATGACCTTCGAGCCGGGCACGCACATCGTCTGCGGCCACGGCCACAACCCCATGCACTACCGCCTGCCGAACCTGACGCTCGATGTGGTGGGCAGCGCCGGCTGCATGGATGACGGCGTGCCGGGCATGGCGCTGTATGCCATGCTCTACCTCTCCCCCGGCCGCGTGACGCTCGAGCCCTGCGTCGCCCGGTATGACCCGACGGCGCTCAAGCCGCTTTTTATCCGCAGCGGTTTTGCGGAGGCATGCCCGATCATGGCGCACGTCGCCTGCCTGCAACAGCAGCGCAATTTCGATTTTCTCGTGCCCTTCGTCACCTTGGCGCGCAGGCTCTCCGCCGAGAAGCGCGAGGCCGAGGTCTCCCGCGAAACGTGGGCACAGGCCGACGCGATGTTTGATTGGCCGGACGGTGTATCCACCGCCCAGTTTTGGCGTGCACCCGCGGGACACAGCCGCGCGTGAGGTTTCCCCAAATCCGTGCCCCTTTCAAGACAAGAAAATGGCCGTATCGCTGCCCTCTTGATTTTGGGCAAAACGATACGGCTCTTTTTTCGCGCGTTACAGCAGCGTCTTTTCCTCAAACGCGACGCGGCGCTTCACGTCGGTCATCAGCGCGTCAAACTGCTCCGGGTCGAGCGACTGCGCGCCGTCGCAGAGCGCGGCCTTGGGGTTATTGTGCACCTCGATCATCAGGCCGTCCGCGCCCGCCGCGATGGCCGTCCGCGCGAGCGGCTGCACCATCCACGCGATGCCCGCCGCGTGCGACGGGTCAATGATGACCGGGAGATGCGACTTCTGCTTAATGAGCGGCACGGCGGAGATATCCAGATTGTTGCGAATCATCTTTTCAAACGTGCGGATGCCCCGTTCGCAGAGGATGACGTTCGGGTTGCCGCCCGCCAGCACGTATTCCGCGCTCATCAGCCATTCCTCAATCGTCGCGGAAAGCCCGCGCTTGAGCAGAATCGGTTTGTTCGTCTGCCCCAGCGCCTTGAGCAGCCGGAAATTCTGCATGTTCCGCGCGCCGACCTGAATCACGTCCACATCCGCAAAATCGTCTATCTGCGTTTCGCTCATAATTTCGGTGACAATCGGCAGGCCGGTCTCCTTCTTGGCCTCCAGCAGCAGCTTGAGCCCTTCGTTCTCCAGCCCCTGAAAGGAATACGGCGAGGTGCGCGGCTTGAACGCGCCGCCCCGCAGACAGGTTGCGCCGCTCTGCTTGACGTCCTCCGCGATGGAAACGAGCTGTTCGCGGCTTTCCACCGAGCAGGGACCCGCGATCACCGTGAACGTCCCCTCGCCAACCGCGCGCCCGCAGACGTTCACATGCGTATCCTTGGGATGGAAGCGGCGGTTCGCCAGCTTATACGGTTCGGAAACACGCCGCACATCCTCGACGATGTCGCTGGCGCGCAGCCAATCCTCGTCAACGTGCGTCGTATCGCCGACAAGGCCGAGAATCGTTTCCGTCGCGCCTTGGCTGTAATGGATATCCACGCCCTGCTGTTTGATCTGGCTCATCAGGGCTTCAACGCGCGCTTTCTGTGCGCCGGGTCTTAAAATGACAATCATGGCGGCTTCTCCTTTTTCACTTTGACAGTTTGTTGCTTTGTTTCGGATATAAAAGAAGCGGCCCTTTCACTTTTATGAAAGGGCCGCGCTGCAATCCGTGGACATCGCCTTATGCTTTGCATTGCAAACAGCCCGTATTCTCGCAATAATACAGGCTAAAATAGTACATGTTCGCAACAACAACATTCATAAGGGTTTTTCCTCCCGCTTGCTTGGTGCTGACTCTATCTTAAATCATGCAAGACGATTTGTCAACCCTATATTTCGAATTTTTGTCAATCAAGCGTCTCTTGGCTCTCCGCCATGTTAAGCGCCTTCTTATCTGGTCGATTCAAAGCTGAGTCGCGGCACAAGATATTGGGTCATCATAAAGCCGATCTCCCCGTCAATCAGCACATGGCACCATTCCCCCGCTATGCCCAACACCCGAACCTGCGTTCCGTTCGGATACAGCGCCACCGCGTTAACGCGGGTCGAAGCCTGCCTTCGCAGATTGGCGCCCTGCCCATTGGGATTTTGAATCGTCACCTTGGGCAGCAGTTCGGTTTGCTGGTCTTTGGGCGCGTTAAAATCGAGGAACTGATTTTTCATATATCCTTCAAGATTGCCGATTCGAACCCGGCTCCATCCGTCGTTCCCTTTTTGAACGATTGCGACCGTGCATCCATTGTAATATTTGCCGAGCGACGCGCTGTTCTCCGTTTTTTCCACGCGCAGATTCAGTCGATCCGTTGAAATCGGATTATGAACCCGCGCCGTCGCATAGCCGTCGTAGTAATTGCCCGTCCGCTGATCCAGCGCCGAGCCGTCAGCCGGTACAAACCCGGTATATCCCCGAATCTGAACGTGCCACCATTTCGACGTAAAGCCCAGAAGCGTCACCGTTTCGCCATAGCCCTGCATGTCATACGCTCCGTTTACATCGCGGGATTGATAAAGCTCCCAAGCGCTGCTTGTGGAGGTATACGTCGGCATAGCGGCCGCAACCGCCTGCGTGTTGTCACATTGCAGATACGCCTTCATCATGTACCCTTCGGCAACTCCGCGATTGCCGATTCGAACGCGAACCCATCCGTTGTTCAGCTCTTCAAGAATCTGAACCTCAACGCCGTTGTAATACTTTCCCAGCGATTCCGCTTTCTTGTTCGGCGCAGCGCGCAGATTCAGCCGGTCTGCGGCGTCAGGATTATGCACGACCGCATAGACGTTGCCGCCATCCGCCCGAGCCGTACAACAAGTGAACATCAGGCTCATCAAAAGCAGTCCGAGAATTCCGATGCGTTTCATGGATTCATCCGCCCTTCCCCATAAAATGTACACATAGGTTCAACGAAACATCATTGTCTATGATAAAAACGTATGTTCCTTCCATTTTCTTCCCCGAAAATCAAAAAAGCCCCCTCTTTCGAGGGAGCTGCCGCGCCTTCGCGCGTGTATGAATGTCAGTGCTTCTTGGTCAGCGGGGTGAGGTGCCAGATCAGATCGTTGTATTCGCGGATCGTGCGGTCGGAGGAGAACACGCCGCTCTTGGCCACGTTGATGATCTCCTTGCGCGTCCACTTCTTCTGATCGAGATAATCCGCGCCCAGATGGCTCTGCGCCTGCTGGTAAGAGCCGAAGTCCTTGAGCACCAGATACGGGTCGGCCATGCCGCCGTTGTCGCTGAACACCAGCGCACGGTACAGCCCCTCGAACATCTTCGGGTTCTCCGGGGTCAGGCTGCCGTCGAACATCATGTTCAGCGCGCGGCGCAGCTCGGCGTTCGTCTCGTAGATATTCAGCGAACGATAGGTGCCGGCGGCGTAGAGCGCCTCCACCTCATTGGAACGCATGCCGAAGATGTAGCAGTTGTCGTTTCCAACCAGATCGGCGATTTCCACGTTCGCGCCGTCCAGCGTGCCGATGGTCACCGCGCCGTTCATCATAAACTTCATGTTGCCGGTGCCGCTGGCCTCCTTGGAGGCGGTGGAGAGCTGCTCGCTGACCTCGCTGGCCGGCATCAGCATCTCGGCGGTGGAAACATTGTAATTCTGGAGGAACACGATTCGAATCATCTTGCGGGCGCGCTCGTGAGAAGCGACCTTCGCGGCGAGCACGTTGATGAAGTGGATGATCTCCTTCGCGCGGCGGTAGCCCGGCGCGGCCTTCGCGCCGAAGATGAAGGTGCGCGGCGCCATCGTGTAATTCGGATCGTCGCAGATGCGGTTGTAGAGCACGAGGATGTGCAGCGCGTTGAGAAGCTGGCGCTTGTACTCGTGCAGGCGCTTCACCTGCACGTCGAACATCATCGTCGGGTCGAGCTCAAGGCCCTGATGGCGGTAAATCCAGCGGCTGAAGCGCTCCTTGTTCGCCTTCTTGACTGCGGCGAACTTCTCGACGAAGGCCGCGTCGTCCGCGAACGGCAGCAGCTTTTCAAGCTCGTTGAGATCCTTGCGCCAGCCCTGACCGATGGATTCATCCAGCAGGTCGGAGAGCGTCGGGTTGGCCAGCATCAGCCAGCGGCGCGGCGTAATGCCGTTGGTGATCGCGTAGAATTTCTCCGGCATGATGGCGTAGTAATCCGCAAACGTCGTGTGCTTGAGGATGTCGCCGTGGAGCTGGGAAACGCCGTTGACCGCGTGGGAATACGCCACGCACAGGTTCGCCATGTGCGCCTGATCGTAGGCCAGAATCGCCATGTGGCCGATGCGGTCCCACTGGCCGGGGAAAGCGTCGAACAGCTTCTGGCACAGGCGGCGGTTCAGCTCCTGCATGATGGAGTAGATGCGCGGCAGCGTCTCGCGCATCATGTTCTCCGGCCACTTTTCCAGCGCCTCGGCCATGATGGTGTGGTTGGTGTAGGCCACGGTCGCCTGCGTGATGCGCTCGGCCTCCTCCCACGGCAGGCGCTCCTCGTCCACGAGGATGCGCATCAGCTCGGGGATGACCATCGCCGGGTGCGTGTCGTTGATGTGGAAAGCGACCTTCTCCGGGAGTTGGCTCATGTCCGTGCCGTAGACGCGCTTGAAGTCCTTGATCGCGTATTGCAGCGTCGCGCTGACGAGGAAGTATTCCTGCATCAGGCGCAGCTTCTTGCCGTTATAGGTGTTGTCCTCCGGATAGAGCACCTTGGAAATCTGCGCCGCGATGGAGTTGCTGTCCTCCGTGGAGCCGTTGTAATCGCCCGCGGAGAACTTTTCAAGGTTGAAGTTCTGCGGCAGCACGGCGCTCCACGTGCGCAGGCGATCCACCACGTCGCTGTCGTAGCCGACGATCGGCAGATCATACGGCACGGCGATGACGTTTTCCGTATTCTTGAGGGTGACGTAATTCGTGCCGCCCACCCAGTTTTCGACCATCTGGCCGCCGAAGCAGACCTCCACCGCGTCGCGCTGGGTCGGAATCTCCCAGGCGTTGCCGTAGGTCAGCCACTCGTCCGGCACCTCGACCTGCTGGCCGTCCACGATGCGCTGACGGAACAGGCCGTATTCATAGCGGATGGTACAGCCCATCGCCGGCAGGTTCAGCGTCGCCAGCGAATCGAGGAAGCACGCGGCCAGACGACCCAGACCGCCGTTGCCCAGCGCCGGTTCCGGCTCTTCGTGGAGCACGCCCCGCAGGGTCAGCCCCAGCTCCTCGAACGCCTGCTCGTATTCCTTGGTGGAGCAGAGGTTGAGCAGGTTGTTGTGCAGCCAGCGGCCGGTCAGAAACTCGATGGAGAGGTAATACAGGCGCTTGGCCTTCTCGCTGCGGCGGGCTTCCTTCTCAAATCGCCACTTGAGCATGATCTGGTCGCGAACGGTGCTCGCCACGGCAGCGTAGATCTGCTTGGGCGTCGCATCCTCAATGGTGCAGCCGTAGTAGCGCAGCAGCTTGTTGAGGATGGATTCCTTGATGGTATCCTTGTTATACTCGGTTTGCAGAGGCATAAGTTCAAAACCCTCCCAAATATGATGGATGGCGGAATGGCCGCCGATTTCCCTCTTTTCGGCCTGTTTTTGTCAGGCACCAACGGGCATTATAGCATAAAACCCTTTATGTGGCAAGGAAAAACACAGTTCTTGCGTCCGTCCCGCCCGCCTTAGCCCTTCCCCGCCCTTCTGTTTCCTATGCGCGCCGCCCGCCGTTCATCCGTCCCCTCCGGCCGGAATGTGGCGAAATTTATCGCGCGTTCTTTGTTTCGTTGCACTGTTTCAGCTGATATGACGCGCAGAATTCCGTCTATTTCTGCTCAATTCCGCAAGTTTTGCGCTTTATTGGTCAGACGACTTGATTTGCGTCCTGCCATCGTGTATAATAGCCTTAGAAACTGAGATAGTGCGCGTTTTTTCTCCCTGCGCACACTCAAAATCAATAAGATTCAGGAGTGATTGACAATGGCTCGTATTGTTACTCTCGGTGAAATCATGCTTCGTCTGAAGAGCCCCGCGCTGGAGCGCTTCTTCCAGAGCCCGTCCCTCGAGGCCACCTTCGGCGGCGGCGAGGCGAACGTGGCCGTTTCTCTGGCCAACTACGGCATGGACGCGGCCTTCGTGACCGCCCTGCCGAACAACGCCATCGGCGAGGCCTGCCTGCGCGACGTGCGCAGCTTCGGTGTGGACGTCTCCAACATCAAGATGATGGATGGCCGCATGGGCATCTACTTCCTGGAGACCGGCTCCAACCAGCGTCCGTCCAAGGTCGTCTATGACCGTGCGGATTCCTGCATCGCCAAGGCTCCGGTCGATACCTTCGATTGGAAGAAGATCTTCGACGGCGCGACCTGGTTCCACATCACCGGCATCACCCCGGCCATCTCCCAGTCCGCCGCGGATCTCTCTCTGGCCGCCGTCAAGGCCGCCAAGGAGATGGGCGTGACCGTTTCCTGCGACCTCAACTACCGCAAGAACCTCTGGAAGTACGGCAAGGAAGCCAAGGAAGTGATGAGCGAGCTGACCAAGTACGTCGATGTCGCCATCGCCAACGAGGAAGACTTCCAGAAGTCTCTGGGCATCAGCGCCAAGAGCGATGTTGAGAGCGGCGAGCTGGATCGCGACGTCTACAAGCAGATCGCCCAGACCGCGATGGATCTCTACCCGAACCTCAGGAAGGTCGCCATCACCCTGCGCGAATCCAAGAGCGCGGATACCAACTACTGGGCGGCCTGCATCTACGACGGCAAGGAGTTCTATGTCTCCCGTAAGTACGCCATCACCGATATCGTTGACCGCGTCGGCGGCGGCGACTCCTTCGGCGGCGGCCTGATCTACGGCCTGAACACCTATGCCACGCAGGCCGAGGCTCTCGAGTTCGCCGTGGCCGCTTCCTGCCTGAAGCACACCATCTCCGGCGACTTCAACCGCGTGACCGTCAAGGAAGTCGAAAGCCTGATGAAGGGCTCCGGCTCCGGCCGCGTCGAGCGCTAAGCAAACGGCTTACAGGCACACAGCGGTGCCTGACTCTGTATAAGCCGGTTTGAACCGCAATCGCATAACAAAAGGCGTTGAACGGATTTTCCGCTCAACGCCTTTTTGTTATTGCTTCGAACGCCTTTACTCCTTCAGTCAGCTTCGCTGACAGCTCCCTCGAAGAGGGAGCCATAAAGCATATATGCACTGCTTATTTATAAAGTCGTTTCTCATTTTTATGACAGCAAAAAAACATCTTGCTTGCTCATGTCATTGCCTCCCTCTTCGAGGGACATCGAATCTGTTGCCGCCAGTGGCGGAAACAAACAGATAAAATGCCGAAGGTTGGCACGACGAAGTCGTGACGGAAGGAGTTCGTTTCAACGTCTTCAAATATTCCTTCTGTTCTGCCGTAATGCGGTAGCTTTCCCGTGCTTTCTGGATCGTCTTGTTATGCGTCCACGGCTCAAGCCGGTTCTGCTGCAAATAGACAATCGCCGCGTCCCACTGTTTGGCCAGCGCCGTGGCGAAAAACCACGCGACCATCATCTTCGCGTAGTAATCCTCCAGCTTCACGTCTGCGGCCAGCTCCAGATATTCCGGCTTGAAATCGTCGCCCAGAAAATGCGTCATCAGCATTTCCAGTCCGAAACGGCAGGTGTAGACGTGTTCCGATTTCGCCCATTCTCGGATATTTTCCAGCAGCTCCGGCTTGTGCCTGACAAACGCCTTCGGCGACAGGCAGTCGCAGACTGCCCAGTTGTCGATATGCGGCAAAAACGCCTCGACCGCTCCCATGCACATGCCGTAATCCTTCATCTGCGAAAGCAGTACACTGTGCAGGATGTTTTCGTCGTAGTACGCATGCGGCAGTTCTGCCAGAAAGGCGCGCATCTCCTCTGCTCCGGCGATTTCCTTCGCCAGCTTCCGCATCATCGGCATGCGCACGCCGATGACCGTTTCCTTCGGGATATTCGGAATCAGCGCGCTTTGAAACCGCGCATACCGCTCATCTCCGAGCGCAAAGAGCCGTTCCCGGATGTTCGTTCCCTCGTTCATCCCCGCCTGTGCGCCTCAATCGCCTTCATGTAGCAGGCCTCCACCTTCTCGGCAAAGCCCTCCGTGCTGAACGGCGCGGCATACCGCGCCGCCGTCTTCGCGATGCGCCTGCCCTCCTCGCCGAACGCGCGAATCAACGCCGCGAGCAGCTCGTCGTCGCTGTCCCCGGAGAGAATACCGCTCACACCGTCCTCGATCACGCCGTCCAGACAGGGGTCGTTCACCGCGCAGACGCACAGGCCGGAGGCCATCGCCTCCACATAGGTCAGCCCCTGCGTCTCCGAATGAGACGCGCTGCAAAACACGTCGCCCATCGCGTAATAGCGGTCGATCTTCTCCCACGGCTTCGGCCCGGTCAGCGTCACCGCGCGGGAAACGCCCAGCTCCTCCGCCATGCGCCCCAGCTCCTCGCGCATCGGCCCTTCGCCGACGACGGCGAAATGCACATCCGGGCAGGCGTTCAGCAGCCGCGGAAACACGCGCATCACCTGTTCGAGGTTCTTTTCCTTGGCGATGCGGCCGATGTTCAGCAGCAGCGGCGCGTGCTCCGGCAGGCCGCATTCCCGGCGGGTTTCCAGCCGCTCCTGCTCGCCGTGCCGCGCCGGGTCGAAGCGGGCGATGTCCATGCCGCTGGGGATGATGTCAATCGGCGCTGCCACGCCGTATTTGCGCAGCAGGTCGAGCGTCTTGCCCGTCGGGGTAATCACGCGGTCAAAGCGGTTGCACCACCACTGGGAATATTTCCGGGCGATCCGCCGCGCGGCCTCGTCCGCCACGCCGTGCGTGATGTAGTAGGTATAATCCTCCCAGACGGTGTGATAGGTGTGCACCTGCGCGCAGCCGAGGCTGCCCGCGACGTGGTGGCCGAACATCCCCATCACAAATTCGCTGTTGGTGTGCACCACATCAAAATCGATCTTCTCCGCCTCCCACGATGTGAGCGGCGTGGGGAAGGCGAAGTTGCGATCCTTGAGCACCAGCAGCGGCGCGCTCGCCAGATAGTGCACATTTTCCCGCTGGTTCTCCTCCCAGCCCTTGCATTTCGGGGCGTAAACGTGAACCTCGTGGCCGCGCCGGGTCAGTTCCCGCTGTAAATTCAGGCAGCTCGTCGCCACGCCGTTGATTTCCGGGTAAAACGTATCGGTAAACAGGCCGATTTTCATGTTCCTTCTCCTTTGTTCCCGGGCGTTCCCGGTAATCAAGCGTCATTCATCTGATTATAACACATTTTCCCATGATGAGCCATTCCTTTTTAACGCGCGCGCCGGAATGAAATTATGCCGCTTTCACTTGCAAAACCCCTCCGTTTGTGTTAGCATCATAGCGTAGAAATGGGCGATGGCGTCCGCATCGGGTGCAAGGGTGCGCGCTTGGCCGTTCCCATCGCAAATCGGGAAACAACGGGGGCTGCCGCGCATGGTTTGATTCATGCCGCAGCCCCTTTGAAAGGCTTGATATCGTTTCAAAAGGAGAGGGTCGTTTTGCTCAAGACATTGACGACGGTTGCCAGCGTCGCCCTGCCCATCGAGGAGCGATGGAGCATCAAGCGCTGCCGGTACGCCCCCGACGGATCTTCCGCCGGCCGCGTCTGCATCGCTACGGGCACGCACGGCGACGAAATGATGGGTCAGCTCATCGTCTATCTGGTGCAGCAGCGCATCGGCGAACATCCGGACGCGCTTCGCGGCACGGTGGATTTTTACCCCATGCTCAACCCGCTCGGTCTGGACATCGGCGAGCGTCTGGTGCCCTCCGGCACGCGGCTGGATATGAACCGCGCTTTCCCCGGCTCGCCGAACGGCACGCCGCTTGAATACATGTGCCATCAGGTGATTCAGGATATGCGCGGCGCGGACCTTGTGCTGGATCTTCACGCCAGTGCGCGCAACAAGAGCGAATTGTACGAAGTGCGCGTCAGCGCGAAGGAAGCCGAGCGGCTTCTGCCCCGCGTCCGCGCGCTCTGCCCGCAGCTCATCTGGGTCTACCCGGACAAGGGCTCCTTCTCCGCCTCGCTGACCGGCGCGCTGGGCGCCGTGGGCACCGACGCGGTCATCTTGGAGGCCGACGAGCGCCGCCGCCTGCCGCAGGAAATCGCCTTCTCCGTTGTGGACGGCATCTTCTGCAAGCTGAAGGAGATGGGCATATGGGCGGGCGACGCCATCGCCGCGCCGGATGCGTCCGCCGACATTCCCACCGTGCGCACGAGCGAGGACGTCTGCCGCGTGGCCTGCGAGTTCCCCGGCGTGTTCGTGCCGGAGGACTGCCTCGGCATCCACGCCGAAGCGGGACAGGTGCTCGGCACGGTGATCGACGCGCTCGACGGCGTCGCCCGCGAGACCGTCAAGGCGCCGTGCGCAGGGCTCGTGTTCAGCCAGCGCAGCTATTCCTCCGTGTATCCCGGCACGCTGATCGCCAGGATCAGAAAGGAGCGGGCATGAAAAAGGATATTCTGTTCACCCTCCCGTCGTATTTCCGGGATGATATGAGCATCATGGCCTATCGCTTCGGCAAGGGCGAAAAGACCTGCGCCGTCGTCGGCGCGCTGCGCGGCGACGAGGTGCAGCAGCTCTATGTCTGCGCGCGGCTCGTCTCCTTCCTGCGCGAGGTGGAGAAGGAAGACGGCATTCAGCCGGGCAAGAGCGTTATGATCGTGCCCACCGCCATCGGCGCGTCGATGAACGAGGGCTCGCGCCTCTGGGAGCCGGAAAACATGGACATCAACCGCCGTTTCCCCGGCGATCCCACCGGCTCGACGACCGAGCGCATCACGGACGCGCTGCTCGAGCGCGTCAAGAATTATCGCTACGGCGTGCAGCTCACCAGCTTCTATCAGCCCGGCTCCTTCGTGCCGCATGTGCGCATGATGGACACCGGGCGGCAGAACCCCGATTTGGGCTGCGAATTCGGCCTGCCCTATGTCTACGTCCGCACCCCGCGCGATTACGACCAGACGACCCTCAACTACAACTGGCAGCTCTGCGGCACGCAGGCGTATTCCCTCTATGCGGGCAAGACGCGCGAAATCGACGAGGCCGCGGCGGATCAGAGCCTGCGCGCCATCGTCCGCTTCCTCAACAGCCGCGGGGTCATCCGCAGCGAAACCGCGCCGGGTCACGCCTCCTCCATCATCACCAACGCGGATATGACCTCCGTTTCCGCGACGAGCGCGGGGCTTCTGCGCCGCGTCAAGTTCGCGGGCGCGCACGTCCGCCGCGGCGAGCAGCTCGCCTTTATCATCAACCCCTGCGACGGCTCGGTGCGCGAGGTGCTCAAAGCCCCGGTGACAGGCATGCTCTTCTTCATGCAGGACGGCCCGTTCATCACGGAGCACAGCCCGGTCTTTCAGGTGCTGGCGGGAGCGTAAGCCATGACAAAAACGCCTCCCGGTTTCACCCGCACGCTGCTTTCCATCGCCGTGCCGGTGACCCTGCAAAATCTGCTCGCCTCCTCCTTCACGCTGATCGATACCATGATGATCGGCCGCCTGGGCGATACGCCGCTGGCCGCCGTCGGCATGGCGGGCAAATGGACGTGGTTCTTAACCATCGTCTTTTTCGGCTTTTCCAGCGGCGCGTCCGTGTTCATCTCCCAGTTTTACGGCGCGGGCGACGACGCGGGCATGCGCCGCACCTACGGCCTGATGACCGTCGGCACGCAGGCGGCTTCCCTGCTGTTCATGCTCGCGGCGCTGCTCTTTCCGGAGGGCATCGTCCGCCTGTTCTCCCCGGATGAGCAGGTCGTCGCGCTGGGTTCTTCCTATCTGCGCATCATCGCCGTCAGCTATCCGTTTCTGGCGCTCACGCGCGGCGGCGGCACGCTGCTGCAAAGCACCGGCCGCGTTATGATTCCGTTTGTCGGTTCGCTGATCTCCGTCGCGGTCAACATCGTGCTGAACGCGCTGCTGATTTTCGGCCTGTGCGGCTTCCCCGCGCTGGGCGTTCAGGGCGCGGCCATCGCGTCGCTGGTCTCCGCCGTCGTCGGCGCGCTGGTGATTTACGGCGCGGGCGTCGCGAAAAAAACGCTGCTCCGCACGGGGCGGAGCGGCCTTGTCGGCATCACGGGCGGCTTTATCCGCGATTTCGCGCGGGTCAGCATGCCTGCCATGCTCAACGAAAGCGCCTGGGCGCTGGGCAATCTGCTCTACAGCTCCGTCTACGGCCACATGGGCACGGGCGCGTATGCGTCAATCACCGTCGTCAAATCCATCGAGGATCTGACGAGCGTTGCGGTGATGGGGCTTTGCTCTTCCAGCGCGGTGATGATCGGCAGCGCCATCGGGCGCGGCGACGTGCCGCTCAGCAAGCTCTGCGCCAAGCGCCATGTGCAGCTCACGATCGGCCTCTCCGTGCTCATCGGCGCGGGGATGCTGGCGCTCCGCCAGCCGCTGCTTTCGCTCTTCGGCGTTTCGCAGGCCGTGCGCGACGACGCGCTGGCCGTGCTGGCGATCTGCGCGCTGGAGATGGTGCTGCACAACATCCCCGCCATCCTGGTGATGGGCGTGTTCCGCGCGGGCGGCGACACACGCTTTGGCCTGATCGTCGATTGCATCACGCTGTACCTGATCGGCCTGCCGCTGACGATGCTGGCCGGGCTATATCTGCACTGGAGCGTGCCGATGACCTATCTGGTCATGTATCTCTCGGAGGATATCATCAAGTGCAGCGCGTATCTCCTGCATTTCCGCTCCTATAAATGGATTCGCCCCGTGATATAGACCCTGCGCCCATCGGATCGCCGCGCCGTCGGCGATCCCGTTTCTTTGCACAATTTCGTCGTTTAGAGGGTAACATGATGAACAACACACGCGCCAATCAATCCCTTTCCGCCTTTGAAGAAAAGGCCGCGCCCAAGCGCGGCGCGCTCCGCGAGTTTGCCGCGTTCTACAAGCCGCATCTGGGCATGTTCCTGCTGGATATGTTCTGCGCGCTGGTGATCGCGCTGGTGGATATTCTGTTCCCGGTGGTCACGCGCAAGGTGCTCTACGACTACATTCCCAATCAGGCGATGCGCACCTTCCTGATTGTGATGGGCGCGATGCTCGCCGCGTTCCTCATCCGCACGGCGGCGCAGTGGATCGTCACCTATCTGGGGCACCTGATGGGCGTTCACATCGAAGCGGATATGCGCACGGCCATCTTCGCACACATGCAGAAGCTCGGCTTCAGCTTTTACGACAAAAACCGCACCGGCCTGCTGATGTCCCGCGTGACGACGGATCTGTTCGATATCACGGAGCTGGCGCACCACGGCCCGGAGGATCTGTTCATCTCCATCGTGACGCTGACCGGCTCGTTCCTCGTCCTCTGGAACATCC
Source organism: uncultured Eubacteriales bacterium (assembly GCA_900542395.1). GTDB lineage: Bacteria > Bacillota > Clostridia > Christensenellales > Aristaeellaceae > Ventricola. Next base: position 19,277 of record UQNM01000009.1, on the reverse strand, counting down.
AGAAGAAGCTGGCGCTCGTGCTGATGATCGCCGTGCCGATGATCGTCCTGTTCGTCGCGATGCGCCGACGCAACATGATGAAGGTCTCCCGCGACGTCAAGCGCCGCACGGCGGGCATCAACGCGGAAATCGAAAGCTCCATCTCCGGCGTGCGCGTCGCCAAGGCGTTCGGCAACGAGGATGAAGAGATCGACAAGTTCACCCGCTGCACGGATCAATACGTTTCCGCCAAGCAGGGCTATTACAAGGTGATGGCGGGCTTCTTCTCCGGCACGGAGCTGATGATGAACCTGATGAGCCTGTCCGTCATCTTCGTGGGCAGCTATCTGATTATGAAAAACCAGATGGATATCGCCACACTCGTCACCTTCAACATGTACGTTGCCAGCGTGCAGAGCCCGATTCGCAAGCTGACCCAGTTCACCGAGCAATTCACGCAGGGCATGGCGGGCTTCCAGCGCTTCCGCGCCATCATGCACGAAGACCCGGATATCGTCGATGCGCCCGATGCGGTCGCGCTGACCCATGTGGACGGCGACATCCGCTTCAACGACGTCTCCTTCTCCTATGACGAGGGCAAGGGCGACGTTCTCTCCCACATCAATCTGCACATCAAGCCCGGCGAAATGCTGGCGCTGGTCGGCCAGAGCGGCGGCGGCAAATCGACGCTCTGCCAGTTGATCCCGCGCTTCTACGAGATTTCCTCCGGCTCGATCACGCTCGACGGGCAGGATATCCGCCATATCAAGCTGGCCGATCTGCGCGGCAGCATCGGCATCGTCCAGCAGGATGTCTTCCTCTTCGCGGGTACGATTCTGGATAATATTCGCTACGGCCGCCCGAACGCGACGATGGACGAGGTGATCGAGGCCGCCAAGCTGGCCGAAATTCACGAGGACGTGATGGCCATGCCGGACGGATACAACACCATCGTCGGCGAGCGCGGCGTGATGCTCTCCGGCGGCCAGAAGCAGCGCGTCTCCATCGCCCGTATCTTCCTGAAAAACCCGCGCGTGCTCATTTTGGACGAGGCGACCAGCGCGCTGGATACCGCCACCGAGCGCAAGATTCAGGCCGCGTTTGATCGTCTCGCCAAGGGGCGCACGACGCTGGTGATCGCCCACCGCCTGTCCACCATCCGCAGCGCGGATGAAATCGTGGTCATCGGCGAACACGGTATTCTCGAACGCGGCACCCATGCGCAGCTCGTCGAGCAGGGCGGCGTTTACGCCGAGCTGGCCGCAGGCGCAAGGCTGAGCGGGGAAGGCTGAAAAACTTTATTTTTTCCCGCCGTTCGCTTTACGAACGGCGGTTTTCGCTGTATACTTGTTTTTGCTTTTTTTCATTCCATTTCTGCATATCGGAGGCACGCTTCATGTCGATCTCTTTCTCGGCCGAAGGAGCCCGCAGCCATACGCCCGCGCTCGTGCACGGCATGCGCGACGGCGTTCCGATCGGGCTGGGCTATCTGGCCGTCGCGTTTTCGCTGGGCATCGCGGCGCGCAACGCCGGGCTCAACGCCTTTCAGGGCTTTCTGGTCAGCCTGCTCAACAACGCTTCCGCGGGCGAATACGCGGGTTTCACCACCATCGCGGCCGACGCATCCTATCTGGAAATCGCGGTGGTGACGCTCATCGCCAACGCGCGCTATCTGCTGATGAGCTGCTCGCTCAGCCAGAAATTCGCGCCCGGCACGCCGATGCGCCACCGTCTGCTCGTCGGTTACGACGTGACGGACGAGCTGTTCGGCCTCGCCATCTCCTGCGACGGCTGGCTCGATCCGTATTACATGTACGGCGCGATTCTCGTCGCCGCGCCGAGCTGGGCTGTCGGCACGGCGCTGGGCGTGGTCGTCGGCAACCTGCTTCCGGCGCGCGTGGTCAGCGCGCTGAGCGTCGCGCTTTATGGCATGTTCCTCGCCATCATCATCCCTCCGGCGCGCAAAAACAAGGTCGTCGCCGCGCTGGTGCTGCTCTCCTTCGCGCTCAGCTTCACCTGCGGCCGCCTGCCGCTCGTCTCCTCGCTCTCCTCCGGCACGCGCACCATCATCCTGACCGTCGCGCTCTCCGCCGGTGCGGCGCTCCTCTTCCCCGTGAAGGACGCGGAAAAGGAGAGGAACGCGCCGTGACGCACAGCATCTATCTCTACATCGCCATCATGGCGGGCGTGAGCTTTCTCATCCGCACCCTGCCGCTGACGCTCATCCGCAGGCCGATCACCAACCGCTTTCTGCGCTCGTTTCTGTTCTACGTGCCCTACGTCACGCTCGCGGTGATGACCTTCCCCGCCATCGTGCAGGCCACGCAGTCGCCCTTGGCGGGCGCGCTGGCGCTCGTGCTGGGCATTGCGCTTGCCTTCAACGGCGCAAGCCTGTTCACCGTCGCGGCCTCCTGCTGCGCCGTCGTGCTGATTGCGGAATGGCTTTTGCTTTAACCGCCCGCGCTTTTTGGGGAGCGGCTGATCTTACGGCCGAAAAACAGGCGGCTTTCGGATTGAACCCCCCGTTTCGTCGTGGTAGTTATTATGTAAGGGAAGGTTCTCCCTTACCGCAATGATATACATATACTGCAAATCCACGAAGATGTTAAGCAGTTATGGTTTGAAGGGAAACCTTCTATACCATAGCTGCTTTTTTGATGCAGCGGAAAGCGAGGATGAAACTCATCTCTTCAGCGGATTCTTCATGTTGGTCAGGCTCAGGGAGAAGAAAGACCGGTGGTGACGTAAACGATGCTTTGCGTATCTGTTGCGTCCAGACGATAGACACATGCACCCGTTTCATCTTCATGGATTGCGCCCAGCGGGATAACAAGCGCATCCTGTACGCTGTCAGATTGGATGACGGACGTTCCATTCATGCCGTCCATCAACCGGGAATCCGCATTCAAAAGCAAATCCGTGGCGTATAGTTTGAATCCTTCACATGTATTCAATTCTTTCAGGTCGTCTGCGTTTCATCCCCGGAAACCCATATCCGTCCGCAATACGCACACAGCCGCCGGATGCCGGACATGGGGCAAGCGCCTCCCTTGGCGCGCTATACCCGGATGCAGGTCATGGCCGCCGGGTCAAGCAGGGCATTGAGCTCCTGCGCTGTCAGCAGGCCTCTGCTGAGGGCAAGCTCGCGGACGGAGCACTTCGTCCTGAGCGCTTCCCGGGCGAGAGAGCAAGCCGCGTTGTACCCGATCCGCGGGCACAGTGCCGTCACAACGCCCACGGAGCGCTCCACCTCCTGACGGCAGATTTCTTCGTTCGCCCGGAGGTCGCGCAGGCAGTGCTCAATCAGCGTATGCACGCCTCCGCGCAACATGGTCATGCCCTGATACAGGCTGTCAAAGATCACAGGCTCAAAGGCGTTCAGCTCCAGCTGCCCGCCCTCCACGGCCAACGTGACGGTGGCGTCATAGCCGATCACCCGGAAGGCAATCTGGTTGACCACCTCGGGAATCACGGGATTCACCTTGCCCGGCATGATGGAGGAGCCGTTCTGCCGGGCGGGCAGGCTGATCTCTCCCAGCCCGTCGCGGGGGCCTGAGGACATGAGCCGCAGATCGTTGCACATTTTGGACAGGCTGGCGGCGCAGCTTTTGAGCGCGGCGGACAGCGTCAGGTAGCAGTCCGTATTCTGTGTGGCGTCAACCAGATCGGGGCTCTGGGTGAAGGAAATGCCCGTCATCCCGGAGAGAATCGGAACCACCTGCCCGATATAGGCCGCCGAGGCGTTGATGCCCGTGCCGACGGCTGTGCCGCCGAGGTTCAGCACAAGCAGCTCCTTCTGCCCGCGCTCAAGGCGCGCACGTTCCCGGCGCATCACCGCCGCATAGGCAGAAAACTCCTGACCCAGCCGGATCGGCACCGCATCCTGCAGCTGGGTGCGCCCCATCTTGATCACGCCGTCAAAATCCGCCGCGCGCTTCTCCAGCACGCTCACCAGCGCTTCCATTTCCCGCTGCAGGCCTTCGCTGGCCCTGTACAGCGTCATCTTGACGCAGGTGGGGTAGATGTCGTTGGTGGACTGCCCGCAGTTCACATGGTCGTTGGGATGCACGAGCGTGTAGTCACCCTTGACGCCGCCCAGCAACTCGATGGCGCGGTTGGCGATCACCTCATTGGCGTTCATGTTGGTGGATGTGCCCGCGCCGCCTTGAATCGGGTCGACGATGAACTGGTCGTGCAGCTTCCCGTCGATCAACTCGTCGCAGGCGCGTTCGATGGCCTCCGCCACCCGGGATGAAAGCGCGCCTGTCACGCGATTTGCTCTCGCGCAGGCCTTCTTGATCCAGGCCATGCTGACTATCATGTCTCCGGGCAGACGGGTATGCGTGATCGGAAAGTTTTCCGCCGCTCTCAGCGCGTGAATCCCGTAGTATGCGTCAGCATCCACAGCCATTTCGCCCACCAGATCGTATTCCATTCTGTTCATGGTCTCATCATGTCTCCTTTTCCTTTGGAATGACTTGATTTCAGTATACGCATCGGGTATACTATTTTCAAATACCAATTTATCAAACTGTCATATAAGCATTTGCCTATGTAAGGAGGACGCGATGCTGCTGCATGAAATGGCCTATGTCTACGAGGTTTACCGGCAGCGCAGCTTTACCCGAGCTGCGCAGGCGCTGTATATCTCGCAGCCCTCTCTCAGCCAGATGATTCACAAGGCCGAGAATCGCATCGGCGCGCCGATTTTTGACCGCAGCACCTCGCCCATCGGGCTGACGCAGACCGGGCGCGCCTACATCCGCGCCGCCGAACAGGTGCTTCAAATCGAGTCGGATTTCAGACAGTATCTGGACGATGCGGAACGCTGTGTGACCGGCGTGATGACCCTGGGCGGCACGACGCTGTTTACCTCCTATGTGCTTCCTCCGCTGCTGAGCGCCTTTTCCGAGCGCTGTCCCGGCGTGGAGCTGCGCCTGAACGAGGCTCATACTGCCAGACTCAAGGGGGAGCTTCAGGAGGGAACGCTCGATTTCGTCATCGACAACTGCGCATTCGACCCCACCGTATACGAGTCGCAGCTGCTCAAGCGGGAGCAAGTGATTCTCGCCGTTCCCCGCAGCCTTCCCCTCAGCCCGCAGGCGGCGCCGTTCCGTCTGAGCGCCGCGCAGCTGACGATCAAAGACGCGCCTCGCGTCCCGCTCCCGCTGTTCGCAGATGTGCCGTTTCTGCTCCTCAAGGAGGGCAACGACACCCGCGCCCGAGCGGAGCAGCTATGCGCGCAGGCCGGCTTTACACCCCATATCCGCCTACAGCTGGATCAGCAGCTGGCGGCCTACAACCTCGCCAGCTACGGACTGGGCGCGGCGTTCATCAGCGACACGCTGGCGCTGAGCGCGCCTCCGGACGAACGCCTCGTCTACTATCGGATCGACAGTCCGAACGTGGAACGCAGCATCCGCCTGTTCTATAAACGCACCCGTGTGCTGACGGCGCCCATGCGCGCTTTGCTGGATATGCTGGACAGGTCGAAGGGCCGTCCAAAGGATGACTGAACGCCGTCCGGCCTGATGTCGAAACAGGGCATCCGGGCAATCCCTGTTCATATCAAACAACGCCCATCCAGGGGATTCAAGCTTGTCATCGCAAGCCCCCCGGATGGGTGTTGTCGTGAATCTTTAGCGTATTTTCAAATATCTATCCCTTGACAAAACTGTTTGTGGTATAATGGTTGCATCCGTCGGGCGGCGCTCGAAACAAGCCGCCCCGCAAATGAATGGAGGCTTCTTTATGCTGAAAGGTATTTCCCCGATCATCAGCCCCGAGCTGCTTAAAATCATCGCCGAAATGGGGCACGGCGACGAGCTCGTTCTGGCCGACGCGAACTTCCCCGGCACGTCCATCGGCCAGAAGTGCGTGCGCTGCGACGGCCACGGCTGCGCCGAGGTGATGCAGGCGCTGCTGACGCTCTTCCCGCTGGATGACTTTGTGGAAGCGCCGCTGGCCGTCATGCAGGTGCCGGCGAGCATGTTCCCCGGCGACAAAGCGCCGATCTGGGAGGCGTTCCGCGCGGCGGCGGATACCGACCTGCCCACCGCCAAATTCGATATGATGGCGCACGATGCGTTCATGGAGCGCGCGAAAAAGGCTTTCGCCGTCGTGCAGACGGGCGAAACCGCGCTCTACGGCAACATCATCATCCGCAAGGGCGTTGTGCGCGCGTAAGCGCCCCGTTTGGGATGCATGCAAACAGGCTGTCAAGCGTTTCGCTTGACAGCCTGTTTTTTTATCGTTCCATCCATTCCCAGAGCCTTTGCAGCTCCTCTTCGCTGGTGTATTGCAGCGTGATTTTGCCCTTTTCCTGCGTACCCTCCAGCTTGACCTTCAGGCCGGTCGCGGAGCGCAGGCGCTCGGTCAGCTCCTCGTATTCAATCGGGAGCGGCTCTCTTTCGGGCTTCTCCTTTTTCTCGGTCTGGGCGTTCTTCGCGGCGGCTTCGAGCTGGCGCACCGACCAGCCGAATTGCAGGGTCTTCGCGAACAGCGCGCCTTGCAGCTCGCTGTCCGCAATACCGGCCAGCACACGCGCGTGGCCTGCGGAAAGCGTGCCGTCGATCACGGCGGATTGAATCCGCGCGGGCAGGTTGAGCAGGCGCAGCAGGTTGGCAATCGCGCTGCGGCTGCGCCCCAGCCGCTCGGCCACCGCCTCCTGCGTCAGGGCACATTCGTTCATCAGGCGGCTCACGCCCTGCGCTTCCTCGATGGCGTTGAGATCCTCGCGCTGGATGTTCTCCACCAGCGCGGCCTCCTGCCGCTTGATCTCGTCCCACTCGCGCACGATGGCGGGAATGGTCGAAAGGTTGGCCAGCCTCGCGGCGCGCCAACGGCGCTCACCGGCGATGATGGTGTAGCGCCCGCCTTCCCGCGCGACGAGAATCGGGGAGAGCACGCCGTTGTGGCGGATGGAATCGGCCAGCGCCAGCAGCGCGTCGTCGTCAAACCGTTTGCGCGGCTGGTTTCGATTCGGGTCGATCTCCCCGACCGGGATTTCCGCCACGGCGTCGGCGGGCACGGGCGCCGCGCCCTCGCTCACCTGATCGACGGATTCCACCACTTCTTCCACATCCGGCAGGATAGCGCTCAGGCCCCTGCCCAATCCCATTTTCTTCGCCATGACGGTTCTTGCCTTTCTTTATTCTCTCGCCAAAAACTCTTTGGCAAGCTGCTGATAGCTCTGCGCGCCGAGGGAGCGCGGGTCATAGAGACTGATCGGCAGCCCGTGGCTCGGCGCTTCGCCGAGACGCACGTTGCGCGGAATCACGGTCTGATAGACCTTGTTTTTGAAAACCTTGCGCACTTCCTGCGCAACCTGCACGCCCAGATTGGTGCGCGCGTCGAGCATCGTCAGCACGACGCCCTCGATGGCGAGATGGCGGTTCATCTTCTGCACCTTCTGAATCGTGCCCATCAGCGCGCTCACGCCCTCCAGCGCGAAATATTCGCACTGTATCGGGATCAGCACGCCGTCTGCCGCGCAGAGCGCGTTGAGCGTAATCATGCCCAGCGACGGCGGGCAGTCGATGAAGATATAGTCAAACTGCTCCCTCACGCCCTCCAGCATGTCGGCAATCACGCGCTCGCGGCGCTCCATGTTCGCCAGTTCGATTTCCGCGCCCGCCAGCCGGATATCCGCCGGGAGCACCGTCAGCCCCTTGACGGCGGTTTTGCAAAGCGCCTGCCCGATCTCCGTTTCCCCGGCCATCACCTCGTACACCGTGGGGGTCTTCTCCTTCACGCGCACGCCCAAGCCGCTTGACGTGTTGCCCTGCGGGTCCGCGTCCACCACCAGCACGCGCTTGCCCTCGGCGGCCACGCATGCGGACAGGTTGACGCTGGTGGTCGTCTTGCCGACGCCGCCTTTTTGGTTCGTGATTGCGATGATCTTAGCCATGATATCTCCCTCATCCCCCTCGCGCCCTGACGGCGGGGCGGGTCACTCCGTTTGCCCGTTTTCCACGAGCATCTGTATAATCCACGCGCGCTCGTTTTCATCCATCGGGAAGCGCGAAACCAGCTCGCGCATCGCGGCAAACGAGCCCGCGCGGGAAAGGTCGTAAAGCGCGTCCGTCAGCGTCGGGCTGACGTCCATGCGGCGATAGGCCAGCGCCAGCAGCCGATCCGCCAGATCGCGCAGCATTTCGCCCGTCGCCAGGATACTCCGCCCGTCGTCGAGCGTCACGCGCATCTTCCCGCCGGTCGCCTGAAACACCGTGTTGAACAGCGTGGAATCCAGCTGCCGCCAGAGCGCCGAAAGGCTGTCCGACGTGCGCAGAAACCGAAATAAAATCCTTGAAACCGCGTATACCAGCTCCGGGCAGGAGGCCAGCAGCGCGCTGCCCAGCCGCGCCCTCAGCATGCTTTCGATTTGATCCAGTCTGCCGGGCATACGGCTCCCTCCCCGCTTATCGGCGTCATTTGCATATCCATGCCATCATATCCTGTATACTATTCTACACGCAAAGCGAAACTCCCGCAAGGGGCTTGCGGGAATTTTCACCGGCGAATTGCTTTTATCCGCGCAAAGCGGCGGCGGGTCGGTTTACATTTTCCGTCCGATAGCGTATACTGGTGGATAGACATCAGGCGGCGCGGACGCCGCTTTTAAAGGAGGCCACCGATGGTATCGTCATCTGTCTGCGAGCGCGTGCTTTCCCGCGCGCTGTCGCGCGGCGGCACGTTCGCCGAAATTTTCATCGAGGATTCCCGCAATTTTTCCATGTCCCTGCGCGACGGGCGCATTGAAAACGCGGCGCTCTCCCGCCCTTACGGCGCAGGCGTGCGCGTCTACGACGGTCTGCGCTCCATTTACGTCTACACCTGCGACGTGAGCGAAACCGGCCTGCTGCGCGCGGCGGATCGCGCGGCGGCGGCCGTGACCGATACGCCCAAGGCCGCGGGCGATGTGCGTCTGGCCGAGCGCGTCCATCCGGATATTCACCCGGTCAAAACGCCGTTCCTCTCCGTGGAGGCTGCGCGCCGCGCGGACGTCCTGCGTCAGGCGGATCGAGCCGCCCGCGCCGTCTCCCCGAGCATCGTGCAGGTTTCCGCCGGGCTGATCTCCCGCGAGCAGCACGTGCTCATCGCCAACAGCGAGGGGCTGTACACCGGCGACACGCGCGTTTACACCCGCCTGCTCTGCTCCGCCGTCGCCAGCGACGGCAGGGAGAACCAGACCGGCACACGCAACCCCGGCGCGATGATGGGCTTTGAGCTGTTTGACGGCCGCGTCGATCCCGCGCAGACCGGCCGCGAGGCGGCTCAGGCCGCCGCCACGATGCTCACCGCGCCGTATTGCGCGGCGGGCGAAATGCCCGTGGTCATCGCGGGCGGCTTCGGCGGCGTCATCTTCCACGAGGCCTGCGGCCACGCGCTGGAAGCCACCAGCGTCGCGCCGGGAACGTCCGTTTTTGCGGGCAAGCTGGGGCAGCAAATCGCCGCGCCCTGCGTCACCGCCATCGACGACGGCACCATGCCCAACGAGTGGGGCAGCGAAAACATCGACGACGAGGGCACGCCGACCCAGCGCCTGGTGCTGATTGAAAACGGCATTCTGCGCAGTTACATGGTGGACAGGCTCAACGGCCTCAAGATGGGCATGGCCCCGACCGGCAGCGCCCGCCGCGAAAGCTACACCTTCGCGCCGACCAGCCGCATGCACAACACCTTCATCGCCCCCGGCAGCGACGACGAGGACGAGATGATCCGCACCATGGGCGACGGCCTGTACGCCGCGCAGATGGGCGGCGGCAGCGTCAACACGGCGACAGGCGAATTTAACTTCGCCGTGCAGGAGGGCTACCTCATCCGCGACGGCAAAATCGCCTCGCCCGTGCGCGGCGCGTCCCTCATCGGCAAGGGCGAACAGATTTTGATGCGCATCGACCGCGTCGGCCGACATATGACGATGGGACAGGGCATGTGCGGCTCGCTCAGCGGCAGCGTGCCGACCAACGTCGGCCAGCCGACCATCCGCGTCAGCAGCCTGACGGTCGGCGGAAAGTGAGGATCAGCATGGAACTCAACACGTTTATCTCCCGTCTTTTTGAAGCCGCACAGGCGGCGGGCGTCGCCCCGGCGGAGGCCGCCTGCGCCCAGAGCGATTCGTTTCAGGTGCGCGTTCGCCGCGGCGAACTGGAGGATTATCAGGTCAGCGAGCGCCTCAGCCTGACTCTGCGCGGTCAGGTGAACGGCCGCATCGGCACGGCGAGCACGCAGGCCGTCACCGAGGAGAGCATCCCCCTGCTGATTCAGGGCGTTTTGGAGAGCGCCGCGCTGATTGAAACCGACGAGCAGGACGCGATACTCCCCCCGGACGACCGCTATTCCTCCGTCTGCAACGCTTCGCAGGCCGTGACCGCCATCACCGCCGGGCAGAAAATCGCGCTTGCGCGCGACATCGACGCGAAGCTGCGCAGCGACGACCCGCGCCTCACGCCGGACACCTGCGCCGTCGCCACCGGGGAGGAAACCTTCACCCTCAAAAACACGCTGGGGCTGGATCTCTCCCACCACAGCAACATGATTTACGCCATGGCGGACGTCGTCGCCCGCGACGGCGAACACGCCGCGACGAATTACGAAATCCGCTGGGGCTACGGGCTGGACGCGATCGACGCGGAAGAGCTGGCCGAAAGCTGCAAGCGCGAGGCGCTGCTCAAGCTGGAAGCCGGGCGCATGAAGAGCGGCGCTTACCCCGTCGTCATCAAAAACACGGCGATGGCCGATCTGCTCGCCACGTTCTGCGGCGTGTTCTCCGCGGATAACGCGCAAAAGGGGCTTTCCCTCCTCGCGGGGCGCGAGGGCGAGGCCGTCGCCAGCGCGTCCGTCACGCTGACGGACGACCCGCTGATGCCGATGGGGCTGGCAAGCTGCCCGTTCGACCGCGAGGGCGCGGCCACGAAAACCAAGGCCGTCATCGAGGACGGCGTGCTCAAGACGCTGCTGCACAACCGCAAAACCGCCAAAAAAGCCGGCTGCCGGACGACCGGCAACGCGGCGGGCGCGGGGCGCGTCGCGCCGACGAACCTCTTTTTCAGGCCCGGAAAGCTGACGCAGGAGGAGCTGCTCGCCAACCTCGGCGACGGCCTGTATCTGACCGAGGTATCCGGCCTGCACGCGGGTGCGAACCCCATCAGCGGCGACTTTTCGCTGCTCTCCCGCGGGTTTGAAGTCAAGGGCGGCCGCGTCGTCCGCGCCGTGGAGGAATTCACCGTCGCGGGCAACTTCTACCAGCTTCTCAAGGACATCACCGACGTGGGCGGCGATCTGCTGTTCGAGGCCTCGCCCATCGGTTCGCCCTCCGTGCTGGTCAAGCGTCTGGACGTCGCGGGCGCGTAATCGCTTTTTGATCCATCCTTTCCATCCGGGGAGGGTGGATTTTTTGATTCCCTTTATTATCTCACACCGTAAGATAAATCACAAAAATTGACATTTGAAACCGCCGCGCGTATCATTGGGCGTTTTGCCGTTGCGCCGCCGACGCGGCGCTGATACAATGACTCCATCAAAAGAAACCACAACCCGCACATTCGGCGGAGCATGGTGCAAGGAGGAATACGCGATGCGAGTCGTCAAGAAACCGGAAGAACGCAAGGCGGAAATGGTGGCCGCCGCGGCAAAGCTGTTTGCACAGCAGGGCTTTGTGAGAACCTCCGTGTCGGAAATTGTTTCCGCCGTGGATGTGGCCAAAGGGCTGTTCTATTATTACTTCACCACCAAGGACGATATGGTGAAGGCCGTTGTCGAGGGCTATTGCAGCTATCTGGGCACGCTGGCCGAGCAGATTGCCGACGGCGAGGGCACGGCGCGCGAGAAATTCGCCCGGCTGATGCATCCGGAGGTCTGGCACGAGTGCTTCACCGCGCCGCTGACCGCGGATCTCTGCCTGCCGCAGCACGCCGCGCTGTATACCGATATGTGCGACCGCGTGTATGCGCACATGGGCCCCGCGCTGGAAAAGATGACGGCGCAGGCGCTCCGCGAGAGCGGCCGCGACGAAAAGGACGCCAAGCGTCTGACCGGCGTTGCGCTCTACGGTATTTTGATGATGGCGCGGCGGGGCGAAATGACGCTCGAAGGCGCGATGAACATGATCGCGCAGGTGCTCAGCCTCAACGCTTCAAAAGCCTAATCCCTTTGTCAGTCAGGGTTTGACCCTTTTACATAGATGGATAACCTTCAAACATCCCCCCTCTCTCCTTCGTATACGAACACGCCGCGCGGGTCGATCCGCGCGGCGTGTTCGTTTTATCTCACCCTCACCCTTGCATCCCCTGCGGCCAGATACATCGGCTCGGGGTAGCTTTCCAGCGCGTTAAACTCAAAGAAGACTTCCCGCGCGCCCGCGTCCGTCATCCCCCTTGCGCCCAGAACGGCGTGATCGAGCACGCGCCCGCTGCCGTCCGTCAGCACGGCGCGCTTGCCCCAGCGCGCGTTGACCTCGGCGGCGCTCCAGTTTTCATCCACATCAAAATGCCCTGCGGCGGCCTTTTTATCCGCCAGCCTTTGGGCGTGAAGCGCTTCGGGCTTGGGCTGCATCGCCACGCAGAGATACAGCCTGCTCTGCGCATAGATGGCGTGCACGCTCGATGCGACGCTCTCCCCCAGATCGGAGAGCGCGCGCAGGGTCGCCGTGCGGCTGCCGGGCGTCTCCCGTTCGGGCTTCGGCGCGGTCGTAAAAAAGCGGTTGATGGAAAGCGCGGCGAACGACAACATGTTGTTTCCCTCCCTTGTGTAGGTCTATCTACTATATTAGACGCAAAAACCGCCGGTTTTTTTACTCTGTCCGCGCATTTTTGTAAAAATTACAAATTCTTCATCATTCGTAAAAAAAGTGTTACATTTCGCGCTCATTTTACGTCTATACAAGTGAAAGAACCAACCAATCCCCTGCCGCGCGGCCATCCGCCGTCCGGCGCGTCGTTACAGAGGATGCACGCGACCCTTTTTTAACGCATCGACCCTTATGTAAGGAGGAAGAAAAAAGATATGAATCGGTTTTTGCGCCTGTCGTCATCCCTTGCGCTGTGCGCGCTGCTGGCCGTTCCCGCCGCCGCGGGCGCGGCGAGAGACGATTTTGACCTGAGCGCCTCCGGCATTTCATCCAGCGGCTATGCCCAGCAGCTCGGCGCGCCGAAATCCTACGGTTCGGGCAAGATCACCCTGAAAATGCCCAAGGAAAACCCCGTGGCAGAAGGCGTGAACCCCATCACCGGCGAGGCGTTCACCGGCGAATACCGCCCGACGCTCATTTCCATCGACGCGCACCCGGCGGCGCTGCCGCATTGGGGCGCGGCCTCCGCCGACCTGATCTACGAAATGCCGATTCAGGCGGACGGCTCCACGCGCGAGCTGGCGCTGTTCATGGGCGATTACCCCGACGGCGCAGGCCCGGTTCGCTCCGCGCGCGTGCCGATGTGTTCCCTGCGGGAGATGTGGGGCGGCGTGTTCGCCTTCTACGGCTATCAGGGCGGGCACGACAAAAACAACATGAAGAGCTGGGTCGAGGCCAACAGCAGCGTAAAAAAGCTGAAATATCCGTATCTGAACGGCATCAGCAAGCACGCCGACTGGTTCCCTCGCACCAGCGACGGCGGCCACGTCGGCCCCCACAACGTCCGGCTCGACCTGAGCGCCGTATACGCGGATTATTCCGAAACGCCCAAGCCGCATCCCTTCACGTTCACCGAGACCGGGCTTGAGCGCGGCGAGGATGTAAACGGCGTCGTCATCAACTACAAGACGACGGCCGACGCTTATATGACCGCTTACGAATACAACCCCGCCACCGGGCTGTTCGAGCGCTACCGCAACGGTTACGCCTATACGGACGGCAACACCGGCGAAATCTGCGCCTACGCGAACGTGATCGTCCTGCGCACGGATATCTCCTGGGCGAGCGGCAACCCGTCCCGCCCGGTCATCCGGCTGAACGGTCAGGGCGTGGCCGAAATCTTTCAAAACGGCAAATACATCCGCGGAAGCTGGGCGCGCGATTGCAGCGAGACCAAGAACCTGAACAACCGCATGGTGTTCTTCGATGAAAACGGCGAAGAACTGCCCATGAAGGTCGGCAAGACGTTCATCCAGATCGTGGATAACGAGCAGCCGGTCGTCGTCGTCGCGGACGAGGCCGTTTCCGGCAGCATCGAGCCGCAGAAGCAGCGCAGCACGGTCGGAACGGGAAAGAAAAAGAAGTAATAGTCGTCATACCAATCCCATATAGCGGCCATCAGCGCCGCGCATAGAAAGAAAAAAATCTAACAATCTTCGGTTTAAGGCGGGGCGTCGGCAGCGCCCCGTTTCTTCTTTATTTTTGGAGAAAAACGGCCTTTTCGACACATCCTTCCCCTTCGAAACCCGAAAAAGGACGAAACTTTTTCCACCCTGCCGAAAAGCTCGTGAATGAATTGACAAAAACGATTTCAAGTGTTACAATGCCTGTGCAAATCAAAGAAGGAGGCTATACTTCATGAAGAAATTTGCATCCATTCTTCTGTCCATGCTGATGGCGACCGGCGCGATCGCCGCCGCTTCGGCTGAGACGTACACCGGCACCGCGCAGGGCATCGGCGAGGTTTCCGTCACCCTGACCGTGGAAGACGGCAAGATCACCGCGGCCGAGGTCGTCGGTGAGAGCGAAACCAAGGGCATTGGCTATGAGCCGTGCGCCGACGGCACCTTCGCCGATGCGATCGTCGCCGCGCAGGGCGTGGATTTTGACAGCATCTCCGGCGCGACCGTGACGAGCAACGCCGTGAAGGACGCGGCCAAGAAGGCCATGGCGGCGGCCGGCCTCATCGAGGCTGAGGATACCACCGTGACGGATACCGAGTGCGACGTGGTGATCGTCGGCGCGGGCGGCGCGGGCATGACCGCGGCGCTTCAGGCCGTGGATTCCGGCGTGAACAGCGTCATCATCGTGGAAAAGGGCGGCTCCACCGGCGGCAACACCAGCCGCGCGACCGGCGGCATGAATGCCGCGAAGACTGTCTATCAGGATGAAAACGAATGGTCCGACGCGACCACGACGGCCGTGGAAAAGGCCATCGCGACCGCCGAGGAAAAGTATGCCGACGGCGACAAGATCAGCAACCTGACCGAGACGGTCAAGGAGCAGTTCGAGGCCTACAAGGCCAATCCGGAAGGCTACTTTGATTCCGTCGAGCTGTTTGCCCTCGATACGATCATCGGCGGCAAGGGTCTCAACAACTTCGATCTGGTTATGACCCTGACGGGCAACTCCGCCGAGGCCATCGACTGGCTGGCCACCAAGAACGCGCACCTGACCAACGTCGGCTCCTTCGGCGGCGCGAGCGTCAAGCGCATCCATCGCGCCACCACAGAGGACGGCAAGACCACCCCGGTCGGCGCTTACCTCGTCAAGGTGCTCACCGCCGACGTGGAGGCCGAGGATAAGATCGACCTGCGCACCAACACCGCCGCGACCGAGATCGTCATGGAAGACGGCAAGGCCGTGGGCGTGAAGGTCAAGAGCGAGAACGGCGAATACACCATCCGCGCGAAGGCCGTCATTCTGGCCAGCGGCGGCTTCGGCGCCGACCTCGACCGTGTGGCCGCGCTCAAGCCGGCGCTCGCGGGCTTTGTGACCACCAACGTCTCCACCGTCACCGGCGACGGCATTGACATGGCCGTGGCCGTCGGCGCGGCGACCGTGGATATGGATCAGATTCAGATTCACCCGTCCGTTTACACCGAGACCACCACGGCGCTGATCACCGAGGGCATCCGCGGCGACGGCGCGATCCTGGTCAATCAGGAAGGCAAGCGCTTCGTCAACGAGCTGGAAACCCGCGACAACGTCTCCGCGGCTGAGCTGGCTCAGGAGGGCGGCTACGCCTACACCATCCTCGACCAGAAGATGATGGACGCTTCCTCCACCTACAACGGCTACTTCACCAAGGGCTACGCCGTGCAGGCGGACAGCTACGAGGCGCTGGCCGAGAAGCTGGGCATCGATCCGGCGACCTTCGCCGCGACCATGGAAACCTGGAACAAGGCCGTCGCCGATCAGAAGGACGACGCGTTCGGCCGCCTGTCCTTCGCCTCCGCGCTGGACACCGCTCCGTACTACGCCATCAAGGTCTCTCCGGGCATCCATCACACCATGGGCGGCGTGAAGATCAACACCAACGCCGAAGTGCTCACCGCTGAGGATCAGGTCATTCCGGGTCTGTACGCGGCGGGCGAGGTCACCGGCGGCGTGCACGGCGCGAACCGCCTGGGCGGCAACGCTGTGGCCGATATCGTGGTCTTTGGCCGTATCGCCGCGCAGAACGCTGCGGCGTACATCGCCAAGTAAATCATCGCCAAACAGGGCGGCTTTCCGAAAGGGAGGCCGCCCTTCTTTTCACTTGAAAATGGTTGACATCACGGTTCAAGGCGCATATAATAAGATTGATCGAGCCCACCACGCTGAGGTGCTTTGCACATGCGGACCAAGGTGGGACTTTTTGTATCCGAAAGAAGTGAAGCTGATAAGCTTGTTAGCTTCAATAATTGAGCCAGAAGTAGATTCTGCACAAAACGCGGACGCGCAATGCGCGCCCCTACGGGTACGGCGCAACTTATTGCTTAGACGGAAAACAACCTGATCAATAAGCTCCCTCTTCGAGGGCGTGGAGCTTGCCGCCCGCTGTGCGGGAGGCAGGCAAGCGGAACGCCGAAGGTCTGGCACGGCGCAGCCGTGACTGAGGGAGTCAGGTAGGCGGGCATTGCGCGCTCGTTATCGGAATTTACGCAAAATTCCGGATTTGTTCATTTACTGTCGGCTTAATTTCCTTGTTTCATCCTTAGCGGAGGGACTTTATCCATGTCGCTTTTCATCCTCGCGACCCTTGCGGCGTTTTTCATCAAGGGGCTCTGCGGTTTCGCCAACACGCTGGTGTTTCAAAGCATTTTGAGCTTCGGCGTCAACAACGCGAGCATTTCCCCGGTCGAGCTGGCGCTCGGCTTTCCGGGCAACGCCATTTTGACGTGGCAAAACCGAAAGAGCCTCGATCCGAAGGTCTTTGGGCCGCTGATGGCGCTGATGCTGGCGGGCAACATCCCCGGCGCGCTGATGCTCAGCAGCATCGACGGGCGCATCGTCAAAATCATCTTCGGCACAGCCATCATCCTCATCGCGCTGGATATGCTGCGTGGGCAGGGCAAGCCGCGAAAAGAGAAAAAATGGTTGACGGCGCTGGTCGGCGTCGCCGCGGGCGTGCTCAGCGGCCTGTTCGGTGTGGGCGCGCTGCTGGCTGCCTACGTCAGCCGCATCACGGAGACAAACGGCGCGTTCAAGGCGAACATCAGCGTCGTGTTTCTGGCGGAAAATGTGTTCCGCTTCGCGCTCTATGCGGCGCTCGGGATTCTGAATCAGGCCGCGCTGATCACGGCGGTCAAGCTCATGCCGTTCATGCTCGTCAGCCTCTTTGCCGGAATTGCGGTCTGCAAAAAAATAGACGACCGGCGAATCAGGAAGCTGGTGCTCCTGCTACTGGTCGTCTCCGGCGCAATGCTGATTGCGCAGAACATATAAGCGGAAATATGAATCAAAAATCAAACTGAAACATTACCTTCATAATCAACTTTTTTGCACAAATCATCTATCTTACCCTATTTTTCATCTTGCCTTCCAGTGTATACATATTGCATTAATGCATTAAACTGTCTGACATCTTCCGAATTTCCCGATACAACTCCATGCTCTTCATAATAAATTTTCGCTTCCTCAAACGAATGATATGGCAAATTCTCTGGATTCAAAAAACATAATTCTGGCTTTTGAATTTCTCTAATAAGGTAGTCGTAAACTGTCTCTTGTATTTCATCCATCACCATTCGAATATTATCAATTCCATATTCTTCAATTTTTTTATTTATATCCTCGCTCCCGTATGGCATCGAAATACTACTCAGTCTGCCTCTATTCTCAATTACCCATCTTCGAGCTTTTTCAGCCCCCATGCTTTTTATCAAACTAAGGCAAAACTTAGAAATAGTATAAACATCACAATCATAATTATTAAAAACCAATTCTCTTAAAACAATAAATCTCATATCAGGAGGAAGAAAAGAAAACGCAGTGACAATATCCAAATTAGATCCAAATTTATATTTTTTGAAATAATCAAAAAACAGATATGCATAAAGAGTAATTACCGCAGTATTTACTTCACTAAAATCGGCTACAGTTAATTGATTATAATTTTTAGAATGAGTAGCTTTATTACCTGCTTTTCGGACTGCATTATAAGCATTCCAAAAAAATTTTTCCGTGACCCCCGCTTTTTTTAATTCATTTCTTGTTCGATCATCTCCTAATGCCAACTCACTGTTTGGAGATTGTTTAATCAGTCTACGAATAATATATTCCGCAAGCGTCCTCGATCGAGATATTTTTGTCGTGTATGATGCATTGGAATAGTATATATCGTTAATTATATCTTTTATATTTTCTCTATAAATCGAGTCTTCATACTCTTTTCGATTCATCATTGTTTTTCCCCCATATTTTTCAATAAAGAAAGCACATAATCCATAAGTGAGGACTATGTGCTCCCGTGTCATTCTTCCGTTCCGTCGCTGTAATGTCTAACCACAACGTCTCGTACCGCAGAAAGAACTGCAACAAGCATGTCCAGAACGAAATCAACGGTCTTAATATCTACCCTCATGGTAAATCCTCCTTGAGGTAATGTGGGCAATCAAGTTGCCCCAAACTGACCGTCTCTGACATATAAATTATTATAACACAACATATCAATTTTTCAAGTTTCTACGTTAAACTTTTGTACACGAAGTATACTCTTGAACTCTTTTCTTAGTTCACGCTCAGCGCGTCGTCCTCAATCAGATAGCCTTCGCCGTCCACGCGCAGCAGCAGCTTGGCCTCCGCCAGCGTCGTCTGCGCGCCGACCTGCGTCAGCGCGATGGAAACCACCGGGTCTTTCGCGTCGGCGGCGGGCGTCTGGTCGCTCCAGACGACGGTTTCGCCGTCGCTCTCCGCCGTCGTGCCGACGGTGACGTATGTGCCCAGCAGCGCGTCCCACTTCATAAATATGCCGCTCGTCGCGCTCAGCGTATAATGCGCGTCCATCGGCGCGCCGTCTGCGTCCGCCACGGAGGGCGTGAGCATCAGGCCGGAGAGCGTGCTGTCCCCCGGTGTGTAGCGCCGCATGGTCATCACGTCCAGCCTGCCGCCCTCAAACGCGGCGGACAGGTTCAGCAGCGTGTCCTCCTCGCGCGTATAGCCGAGCGCGCCGGGCAGATAGCTC
>UQNM01000008.1 GCA_900542395.1 uncultured Eubacteriales bacterium | reverse complement strand
GTATCGCATAAAAATACCCCCAATACCGGATGTCCAGTATTGGGGGTACATATCAGACGCTGACGGAGAAGATACGGTGTTTTTTATTGTGAAATGCCATTCAAACCGAGCGGGGATATACGCAATCGTAAACGCTGCGGACGATACTTCAAGAGGAAAGCGCAATGAAATGAAAAAATCCGAACCCCTTCCGAGATGAACGGAAGCATGGTTCGGATTATATGCGTTTGGTGCGGATAGCGGGGGTCGAACCCGCACGCCGTGAGGCAGGGGATTTTAAGTCCCCGGTGTCTGCCATTCCACCATATCCGCGCAAGCTACATTATATCGGCTTCGGGATTTATTGTCAAGCGCTTGAAAATTTGATACAATAGGCGGCAGAAAAGCAAAGGCGGCGAGAGAGATGCGAAAAAAAGCGGTGGAGCTCCCCGGCGTGGCGCTGGGCGAGGGGATGACCAAGGTCTGTGTGCCGGTGATGGGGGCGGATGCGCGGGCGCTCAGGGCGGCGGCGGACGCGGCGCGGGCGCAGGCGGATTTGATCGAGCTGCGGCTGGACAGCGTTTCTCCCGAGATGGATGCGGCGTGTCTGCGGGCAGCCTGCCGAACCGTTCGCGAGGCGGCGCGGGGAACGGCGATTTTGGCGACGATGCGCACGGCGCGCGACGGCGGCGCGGGCGACGCGGACGCGGCGCGCTACGAGGCGCTGCTGGTCATGCTGGCGCGGGAATGGCTCTGCGACGCGCTGGATGTGGAGCTGAGCGTCGGAGAGGCGGCCTTTTCGCGGATTGCGCGGGCGGCGCACGAGGCGGGCGTGCCGGTGATCGGCTCCTGCCACGACTTTGAGAAAACGCCGGACGCGGAAGAAATGGCCGCGCGGCTTTGCCGAATGGCGGCGCTGGGCGCGGACGTATGCAAGATTGCGGTTATGCCGCGAAAGCGGCGGGACGTTGTCGCGCTGACTGCGGCCTGCGCGCAGGCGGATGACGCGCTGACACAGCCAATCATCGCGATTTCGATGGGGGAGATGGGCATGTCCACGCGAATCTGCGCGGAGGCGATGGGGAGCTGCCTGAGCTTCGGCACGGCGGGCGCGGCGAGCGCGCCGGGGCAAATGGAGGCCGGGGCGCTCCGGGAGGCGCTCGCGCTGGTTCACAGGGCGCTGGCGCGCGAGGCGCAGGAATTCCGAACAAATTGATTATTTAAGCAATTTGGATGAAAAACAGGCCGAAAAGCGGACAAAAACGAAAGAATGAAAAGAAGATGAAAAAATATCAGAACATTCTTTACAATTTTTGATGTGTCGTTTATAATGAATTTAACAAAGGGGCGTTGCCCGACATAAGGAGGATATCTCATGAAGAAGTTTGCGACCCTGATGCTGGCGCTCGTGATGCTGATTTCCTGCGCGGCCATCGGTATGGCCGAGGATATCACGCTGGACGTCATCATCTGCCAGTACGGCACCCAGACGAACGACTGGTTTACCGGCACCGGCATGAACGGCACCAGCTTTGTCAAGAAATTCGAAGAAGCGAACCCCGGCATCAAGCTGAATCTGGAGGTCGTCTCTTGGAACGACGTGTACACCGTGGTTTCCACGCGCATCAGCAACAACAATGCGCCGGACATCCTCAATCTGGACTCCTTCGCGGATTACGCCAACGAGGGTCTGCTCCTGCCGGTCAAGGATTATTGCCCGGAAGAGCTGTTTAACGACTTCTTCCCGTCCTTCATCGCGCAGTCTGTGATTGACGATACCGTGTGGGCCGTTCCGGATCTGGCTTCCGCCCGCGCGCTGTATTACAACGTGGATCTGCTCGAAGCGGCCGGTGTCGAAGTGCCGACGACTTGGGCGGAGCTGGAAGACGTCTGCCAGGCTCTGGTTGACTTCTACGGCGGCGACGTGTATCCGTGGGGCATCGACATGACCACGGACGAAGGCCAGGCGGCGTTCGCTTACTATGCCTGGGGCAACGGCGGCGGCTTCGTTGACGACGAGGACAACTGGACGATCAACTCCCCGGAGAACGTCGAGGCGGTCGAGTTTGCGGTGAACCTCTACAAGAAGGGCTACACCAACCCGAACCCGGCGACCCAGACTCGTTACGACCTGCAGGATATGTTCGGCGCGGGCAAGCTGGCGATGGTCATCGCCCCGAATTCCCTGCCGACCTATATCGCCACGAAGGGCTACACCGACGTGAACTACGCGGTTGCCGACATCCCGCACAACGAGGGCAAGACCTCCAGCTCCGTCGGCGTTATGGACCGCATCATGGCGTTCAAGGACGACAGCGCGCCGGATCAGGCCGCCCGCAACGAGGCCATCGGCAAGTTCCTGACGTTCTTCTACGATCCGGAGAACTACGTGGGCTGGGTCAGCATGGAAGACTTCCTGCCGGCCGTGAACTCCGCTGTGGCGGCGCTGGTTGAGGCGAACCCGTCCTTTGAGGCGTGGCTGAAGGTGCTGGACGGCTGCAAGTTCTACCCGACCGCGAAGACCGAATGGATCGACGTGAAGCAGGGCGCGGCGGCTGTTGAGCAGAGCGCGCTGACCGGCGGCGACGTCAAGATGCTGCTCGACGAGCTTCAGGCGAAGGTCGCCAAGTAAGAAACCGGCAGGCCGGATGGCTGCAAACCGATCAAGGCAAACCGATGAGGGAAGGGGGTTGGAAAATCCGACCCCCTTCTTTTCGGCCTTGATGCGCGTGCCGCCGCGGTCGTTTTTCAATCAATTTGAGCGTCGTTGAACGCCTTTCGTCCGCTTTTCCGACAGCCTCCTTTTTTCGGGGCGGCGGAAGGTGTTATCCGACATAGGGAGGTAAGAGAATTGAATTCCATTCTCGTGCGTCATAAATGGGAACCATACGTCTGGCTGCTGCCGAGCATCCTGCTGATGACGATTTTCGTCGTCTTCCCGATCGGCATCGTCTTCAAGCTCGCTTTCAGCGAGATCTCCAAGGCGGGCATCGTCGGCGGCTTCATCGGCTTTGATAACTTCAAGGCGGCCGTTTCCGCGCCGGTGTTCGGCACGGTGATGCTCAACACGGTGGTGTGGGTGGTTTCGGTCGTCGGCCTGTCCACGCTGCTGGGCTTTATCGTCGCCATGACGCTCAACCAGAAGTTCCACGGCCGCAAGCTGGCGCGTTCGGTCGTCGTCTTCCCGTGGGCGACCTCGCTGGTCATTCAGGCCTCCGTGTGGAATTACATCATCAAGTATGAATACGGCAATCTGAACAACGTGCTGCTCAACCTGGGCATCATTCAGGATGCGATCAACTGGCGCGCGACGTATCAGATTGAGTTCGCGTGGGAGTGCGGCGTGGGCATTTTCGTCACCATCCCGTTCGTCACCTTCTGCGTGCTTTCCGGGCTGCAATCCATCGACGCATCGTATTACGAGGCGGCGACGGTGGACGGCGCGTCCTGGTGGCAGAAGCTGACGAACATCACCATCCCGCTGGTGCGCCCGTCGCTGACGGTCAGCACGGTGCTCAACGTGATCTACGTGTTCAACTCCTTCCCGATCATCTACACCATCACCAAGGGCGCGCCGGCCAACAAGACCGACACGCTCATCACCTATCTGTATATGCTCGCGTTCTATGACCAGAAGAAGGGTCCGGCAACGGCGCTTTCCGTCGTCGGCTTCCTGATTCTGTGCGCGGTGGCGGGGTTGTACATGATGATCTCGCTGCGGAAGGAGGATCAGGCGTGATGAAAAGGAAGAACAAGAGCACGCTGCTCGTCTGCATCAACTGCATGATCATCACGCTGGCCATCCTGCTGCTGCCGCTGGCGTTCTTTGAAACGAGCATCTATGTCAAGCGCAGCGCGAACACGTTTGTCGGCGACGAGAAATACGTCGAGGCGCGCGCGGAGGTCGAGGCCGTCGCGGCGCAGCACGAGGGCGCGGTGATCGAGGAGAGCGTGACCGAGCGCGTCAACTCCAAGGGCGTCACCACGTCGATGGTCACCTTCACGGTGAAGGAAACCGTCCGCCGCAACGGGCTGGATTTCCTGCTGCATGGCGTCGGCCACAGCGAGGGCATGTCGGGCGTCGGCCCGGCGAATGTGATGCGCCTGCTGCTCGGCTCGATGGCGGTTTCGCTGGTGCTGCTGCTGTGCGCGAGCTACAAGACGCTGGAACTGCCGCGCACGGATCTGCCCAAGACGGCCAACCGGCTGTATACGGCCGCCGGCGTGTTTGCGCTGATCGCGTGGTTCTGCGTACCGGCGTTCGTACGGGCGATGAACTACACGTTCGCCCGGCAGGTGGATCTGCTGGTCGGCGGGCACATCCAAAGCGACGCGCTGCTGGCGCAGCTCAACGCCTTCCTCTACGGCGGGCAGGCGGGCTCCGCGGGCTGACGGTGAAAACCAACTGGGCGATCTGGGGGGCGTTTGCGGCGCTGTTCCTGCTGCTGTGCGCGATCACCTGCCTGCGCTGCGGCGAGCTGAAAAAGACGCTGGCGCGCGGCGGGCTGTATCTGCTTGTGATTGCGCTGTGCATCTTCATCCTCTATCCGTTCTACGTGATGCTCATCACCGGCTTCCGCAGCAACGCGGAGACGACGGACATGTACTTCCTGCACATGATGCCGACGAAGTGGATTTGGAGCAACCTCAAGGATATCTGTGACCGCGGCGTTCTGCGCTTCCTGCTCAATTCCATCATGCTCTCCACCGGCGCGACGGCCATCGCGATGCTCTGCGGTATTCCGGCGGCCTATGCGATGGCGCGCATGCACTTCAAGGGGCGCAGCCTGTTCCTCGGCTTCGTCATCATGAGCCAGATGTTCTCCCCGGTGGTGCTGCTGGTCGGCATTTCCCAACTGATGAACGCGCTGCACCTCAACGATACGATACTGGGTCTGATGCTGATTAACGCGGCCTTCAATCAGGCGTTCGCCATCTGGTTGCTGCGCGGCACATTCGTTTCGATCTCCCCGGAGATGGAGCAGGCCGCCTGCATCGACGGCTGCAACACGGTCGGCGCGCTTTGGAACATCCTGCTGCCGATGGCCGCGCCGGGCATTGTGACGACGCTGATCTTCGTGTTCATCAACTCGTGGAACGAATACACGATCTCCACCGTGCTGATTTCCACCCCGACGAACAAGCCGATCACCGTGGGCATCACCCAGTTCAGCTCGTTTAACATGATCGAGTGGCAATACCTCTTTGCGGCGGCGCTGCTGGCGACCATCCCGGTCATCATTCTGTTCATGTTCATTGAAAAGCACCTCGCCGAGGGGTTGACCTCCGGCGGCGTGAAGGGTTAAGACAGAGAGGGCGACAACATGAATCCACATATCGAGAACGTCGTGATGCAGTTTGATCTTCCGGATGGTGCGTGGACGGCGGAGCCTTACGGCAACGGCCACATCAACGAGACGTATCTGGTCACGACGGGGGAGAAGCGCTTTATTCTCCAGCGTGTCAATGGTTATGTCTTCCCCAAGCCGGAGGACGTGATGGACAACATCGAGCGCGTGACCGCGTTCCTCAAGGCGCAGATCGAGCGGGAGGGCGGCGACCCGGCGCGCGAGACGCTGACCCTTGTGAAGACGCATCAGGGGAAATGCTTCACCTACGACCGGGAGGGCGGCCTGTGGCGGATGTATCTGTTCGTCGAGGACACGGTCTCCTACGATCTGCCGGACACGCCCGCGCTGTTCGAGCTTTCCGGCGAGGCGTTCGGCAAATTCCAGCGGCAGATGGGCGGCTTCCCGGCGGATTCGCTGCATGAGACGATCCACGATTTCCACAACACCCCGGCGCGCTACCGCCAGCTCGAAGACGCGATTGCGCGCAACGAGGCCGGCCGGCTGGGCGGCGTGACGGCGGAAATCGAGTTTTGCAGGCAGTACGAGCGGGAGGTACACGCGCTGCTGGACGCGATGGAGGCGGGCGAAATCCCCCTGCGCGTCACCCACAACGACACCAAGCTCAACAACGTGCTGCTGGATCGCCAAACCGGGCGCGGCGTGTGCGTGATTGATCTGGACACGGTGATGCCGGGGCTGGCGGCGTATGACTTCGGCGATTCCATCCGCTTCGGTGCGAGCACCGCGGCCGAGGACGAGCCGGATCTGAGCCGCGTGCAATTCTCCCTGCCGATGTTCGAGGCGTTCACCCGCGGCTTTTTGAAGGAGGCCGGTCAGACGCTCGGCGCGCGCGAAATCGAGCTGCTGCCGATGGGCGCGAAGCTGATGACGCTGGAATGTGGCATGCGCTTTCTGGCGGATTACCTGAACGGGGACAAATATTTCCGCGTTCACCGCGAGGGGCACAACCTCGACCGCGCGCGCACGCAGTTCAAGCTGGTGCGCTGCATGGAGGAAAGCTGGGCGCAGATGGCGGACATTGTGCGCCATTGCGCGCAATAAACGCACAATAAGCACAAATCGGGCGGCGCATTTCCTACATTTTTTTGGAAATGGGCCGCCTGTTATTTATTGCGCTGCGCCGAAATGTCGGGTATAATATACTGTATCAACGTATACATCGGGAGGATACCATGAAAGCAGCGCCCACGGTTCAGCCGCTGCTCACCTTCGGCCAGTGCCTGAAAAACATACTCGGTGCGCGCAAGCTGTCGGCCTCCGCCCTATCCCGGATGATGGAGCAGAAGAGCCGGAACAGCATGTTCCGCATCTTGGATGATACCGGCGGCCCGGCGGTGCAGGCGGCTTTTTTTGAAAGCCTGAAGGCGAGCGACTGCCTGCATTTGACCGAGCAGGAGGAGCGCGAGCTGGAAAGAGCGCTGGAGGTCAGCCGCTTCGGCGTGGCGGGCTACATGACCAATCAGGCGATGCACAGGCTGCTCGGCGACGTCGATTTGCAGGCCGCCGCGGACGATTCCCTTCGCGTGGATCGCAGCCGGGACGGCTCGGTGACGACGCTGCGCGAATCCATGGAGCGGCTGGCCGCCGAACAAAAGCGCGTGCATTTCGTCATCACGGGCTGCTGCCACCGCAGGGTGTTTGAGCACATCGCCGCCGCGTTCGCCGGGTCGGCCTGCGAAATGAGCATCGAGCACTATCTGTATACCGGCGGGGACGAGATCATCGGCTGCGTATCCGCCATTCAGCCGGTGCTCTATCTGCCCGACTACAAGGGCTACTGCATCGACGAAAACATGTTCAACATCCAGCGGGAGCAGGTCTACCGCTGCAACACGATCACCGCGCACTGCGAGGACGCGCGGGGGCAAAAGCAGGTGCTCATGGCGGTGATGATCGACCCGCAGCGGCTGCTCTCCATCGGCCTTCCGGATGAACGCAACATCGAGATTGTGGAACGGATGATGCGCGAGGACAGGCCGAAGATGCACCCGATCAAGCGCGAATTCCAGATGACCGGCTCGCCGGAGGGCTATCTGGCGTATACAAAGAGCCTCCAGCGGCTGGAGCAGGGGCGCAGCATCTACGACATCAAGCTGGATGTGCCGATCAATTTTGTGGCGCCCGAGGTGCTGGTCGGCCCGGCGCGCGACGGCTTCGCGGCGCACGGGTTCGCGCAGGATGACGCGCTGGAGGAGATGATCGGGCAGTTCTACAAGGTGCATCAGAAGCGGTTTGACAACTATTTTCAAAAGCGCCGCCCGACGCACGCCATCTTCTCCCGGCAGGCGATGGAGCAGTTCGCGCAGACCGGGCTGGAAAGCGACCACTTTTTCGCCATCCGTCCGTTCAGCCCGGCGGAGCGCGTCGCGATTCTGACGCATCTCAAGGAGCAGAACGAAACCAATCCGAATTTCCGCCTCTATTTCTTCAAGCCCGGTTATCGTCAGCCGCGCACGGAAATCTGCCTGTACGAGGGCGCGGGCACGATGCTCACCGTGGCCGATACGGATTACGACCTTTCCGGCGCGCACTCGGAGGTGCTGATTACCCAGACCGAGTTCAGCCGAAAGTACAAGGCGTTTTTCATTCACGATCTGCTGGAAAGCAAGGTGCTCTCGCCTGCGGAGACGCAGAGGACGTTTGAAGAATTGATCGAAATCGCGAGAAACGCATAAACGCGGGCGGTTTTACGCAGCGTCCTATACAAAAAATCAGCCGCAGGCAGGAAAAACCGCGGCTGATTCGTTTATAATGGAAGAAGACGCCAAACGGGGGGACGGATATGAACAAAAAGAATCTGGGGCTGATCGCGCTGTTCATCCTGCTGATCGCCGCCGTCGTGCTGCTGACGGCGGGGGAGACGCGCGAGGAGGATGCGCCCCTGCCCGATATCCGCCTGACGGAGATCATGCCGCACAGCACGCAGATCAACGCCGACGGCTACGCGATGGGGTTTATCACGCTGACCAGCTTTGCCGACGCGCCGGCGGATCTGGCGGGGTGGGGGCTGGCCGACCGCGTCTACAAGGTGAAATACGTCTTTGAGCGCGGGACGACGCTCGCCCCCGGCGAGAGCCTGACGGTGTATCTGGCGGGCAAGCACGGGGCGAAGGGCACGCTGCGCTATGCCTCCTTCGGGCTGTCCGCGAGGCACGAGGAGCACGTCTACCTCTATGCCGCAGACGGAAGGACGAGCGACGAAATCGAGCTGCCCGCGCTCGGCACGGACGGCGCGTATCGCCGCGTGGACGGGGAGTGGGAGGCGGTTGTGCCCGCTGTGCCGGAGCTTCCGGCGGACGCGATCTGAGCTTGTATAACGGGGAATCCCGTGCTATAATGCAAAAAAAGGACACAAAAGCTGGAGGAATTCCCTTGAACAAGCAGAACGCGGCGGATTTTTCCCAGGGGAGCGTCGGTTCCCGCATCATGGCGCAGGCAATTCCGCTGAGCCTGGCCGAAATCGTGCAGCTGCTCTACAACATCGTGGATCGCATCTTTTTGGGGCACCTGCCGGATGGAAACACGCTGGCGCTGACCGGCGTGGGGTTGATTTTCCCGGTTGTGTCCATCGTGGCGGCGTTCACCAGCCTGTACAGCTCGGGCGGCGCGCCGATTTTCGCGATGGCCAGAGGGCGGAAGGACGAGGAACGCGCGCTGCAAATTCAGGGCACGGTGTTCGCCCTGCTGCTCGGCTCGTCGCTGGCGCTGACGGCGCTTTGCTATCTGCTCAAGCGGCCGCTGCTCTTTCTCTTCGGCGCGAGCGAGGATTCGTTTGTCTTTGCGGATGCGTATCTGAAAATCTATCTGCTGGGCACGCCGTTCACCATGCTGGCCACGGGGATGAACCCGTTTATCAACGCGCAGGGTCGCCCCAAGATCGGCATGATGACCACGGTGATCGGCGCGGTGCTGAATCTGGCGCTCGATCCGCTGTTCATCTATGGGTTTCACATGGGCGTGACGGGCGCGGCCGTGGCGACGGTCATCAGCCAGGCGGTGAGCTGCATCTGGGTGCTGCGCTTCCTCTCCGGCCCGAAGTCGATTCTGCCGCTCAGGCGGCGCGAGGCGCGAATCTATCCGTATCTGCTCAAGGATATTTTGAGCCTCGGCGTGGTCGGCTTCATCATGAAATTCACCAACTCGCTGGTGCAGATTGCCTGCAACAAGATGCTCTCCATCCACGGCGGCGACCTGTACGTCGGCGTGATGACGGTGATCAACGCCATCCGCGACGTTTTTACCCTGCCCGCCAGCGGCATCACCGACGGCGCGCGCCCTGTGCTCAGCTACAACTACGGCGCGGGGCAGATGCAGCGCGTCCGGGCGGGGATTCGCTTCATGTCCGCCGCGGCGATGGTCTACACGTTCTGCGCGTGGCTGTTTGCGATGTTCCAGCCGAGGCTGCTCTGCCGGATCTTCACGCCGGACGAGGCGATGGTTGAGGCCAGCGTGCGGATGCTGCGCGTGTATTTCGCGGGCTTCTTCTTCCAGAGTTTCCAGTTCTGCGGCCAGAGCGTCTTTCAGTCGCTGGGCTGGGCGAAATACGCCATCACGTTTTCCCTGCTGCGCAAGGTGGTCATCGTCGTGCCGCTGACGCTGCTGCTGCCCGTCGTCGGGCTGGGTACGACCGGCGTGTTCCTCGCCGAGCCGATTTCCAACATCGTCGGCGGCTTGGCCTGCTATATCACCATGCTGTGTACGGCCTATAAGCAGATGGGACGAGAATGACGGGGTTTGTCGTGACTCCTTCCGTCTGCCTTCGGCATCCAACCTCCCTCGAAGAGGGAGGTCTGTTTTTACAAAAGAAGCCTCCCGTTTGAGGGAGGCGAGAACAGCGATGGGCATTATTCGGCGATAAACCGCGGGTTTTCATTCAATTCGTGTTCCGCGAACAGGCGGTCAATCGCGTCCAGATAGGCCTCGATTCGGGTCGCCTTGCGGATGACCTTGCGCGGCTTTTCCGGCGCGTCAAAGCAGCAGACGAAATGCTTGGCGATTTCCCGCATGCGCCCGAGGGTGACGTGCGCCGGGTATTTGGCCTGATAGGCCGCCAGCAGCCGGTCGTGGAAGGCGCGGAGGGACGCCTTGCAGAGCGCCTCGCCGCCGCCGAGCGATTGCGCCAAGGCGGGGTTGGCGATCAGCCCGCGTCCGAGCATCAGCGCGCGGGTATTCGGAAACTGCCGCATCAGCTCGCGGCAATCGGCCTCGCAGAAGAGATCGCCGTTGTAGCAAAGCGGCCGGTCAAGCGCTGCGTGCGCCTTGGCGAACGCCTCCCGGTGCGGGGTTCCCTTGTAGAATTCGACGCGCGTGCGCGGGTGGATGATGAGCTCGTGGATGGGGTAGCGCGCGAACACATCCAGCAGGCGGTCAAATTCATCCGGACGGGTGTAGCCGATGCGCGTCTTGATGGAGACGGGGAGCGGAGACCAGGCGAAAACCCCGTCCAGCAGCCGCTCCAGCGCGGGCACATCCGCCAGCAGCCCCGAACCCTTGCCCTTGGCCGTCACCGTGCCGGAAGGGCAGCCGAGGTTCAGGTTCACCTCGCCATAGCCCATGTCGCCGAGCGCCTGTGCCGCCCAGAGGAAGAGCGCCGCATCCTTGCAGAGGAGCTGGGGCACGCCGAAGCCGTTTTCCGGCGCGAGGATGGAAAGGTCGCGCGCGGTGAACGCGAGATTCTGCGTCGGGCTGACGAACGGGATGAAGTATTTGGCCACGCCCGAAAAGCAGTCGCGGTGCACCCGGCGGAAAACTGCGTCCGTCACGCCCTCCAGCGGCGCAAGATAGACGGTCATCGCTTTTCCTCAACGCCGATGCGGCAGATTTGATCCGCCGTCCCGTCCTCGACGATGGCTTTCAGCAGGGCAACCACCTCCGCGTCGTATTGATGCGAAAGCGTCGTCAGCTCGGCGATGGCGCTGCGCGTGGACATGCCCTTTTTATACGGCCGGTCGGAGGTCATCGCGTCGAAGGTATCCACGGCGGAAAGGATGCGGATTTCCAGCGACATCTGGTCGGCAGTCAGCCCGTCGGGGTAGCCGCTTCCATCCAGCCGCTCGTGGTGGCCGCGCGCAATCCGGGCGACGTCCGGGGAGAAGCGGGCGGAGAGCAGGTTGAAGCTGTCGATGGGGTGGCGCTTCATGGCGGCGTATTCCGAATCGGTCAGCCGCCCCGGCTTGGACAGGATCTCCGTCTGTTGGTAGCATTTGCCGACGTCGTGATACAGCGCGGCGAGCAGCAGCGCGTGCGTCGCCTCCGGGGACATGTGCAGGCGCTGGCAGACGGCCTCCGCAAAGCGCATCACGCGGCGGCTGTGGTGATAGGTGTAGTGATCCTTCCGGTCGATCTGCGTGTTCAAATCGTTAAGATCGTTGACAAATCCCATGAAATCATCGAAAACCGGCTTGGATGTGAAGCACAGAAGCCGCACGTCCGTCTTGGGCGTGATGGAAATGTCGTGGTCGAGACCGGTGGTGTAAAACGAATCGCCGACGCAGAGCGTCTGCGCCTCGCCTTCGTCGGTGTGCAGCGTCAGTTCGCCCGTCAGCAGCGTGTAATATTCCAGATAGACCGGCCTTTCGGGATCGGGCGTGAGCCAGACGACAGAGCCCGCGTCGATTTGCAGCAGGATGACGTTCGTGCCGTCGAAATTGGCCAGCAGGCGATACGTATTGCGGTTTTGGGTCACGTTGACCAGAGAATCGCCCGCGCGGGAAACAAACAGATGGTGCAAACCGAAAAGCCTCCTTCCGGATGTAATACTAATTCTTGTTAAAATGGCTTAATCCGCGCACCATCTTTTTCGCTCTGACTTTGCCTCGTTCCGTTCAACGTACCTCCAGTACGCCTCACTTCACTTGGCTTCGTCAGAACAAAAAATCTGATGCGCTCTGTTAAGCATTTTAACTGCGAATTAGTATAAAGATCAAACAGAATAAAATCAAAAAAGAGAGAAGAACAAAAGAAAGGGCTGCCGCAGCAGCCCATTGACATGCGCCTTACACGGAAACGACGCGAATCGGATCGACCATGATGGTATAGCCGCCGATTTCGACCGCCACATATTCGCAGACGGTCTTGACCCCGCAGACCGCGGCGGCCGCTCTGGCCGTGTAGGAAACGGCGTGCGTGCGCGTGAGCATCGAGAGAATGATGGCGCGAACCTCCGCGTCACATTCGGCGCGCTCGGCCATCCGGCAGGATTGCGCGATGATGGTTTCGATGCGGGCGTTGGCCGCTTCCACAGTCTTCAGCCCGTACTGCCTGAAAGCGTTGCTGACGTCAAAGTGGCCGTTTTGCAGCCGAAGCGTTTCAATCTGAGCGACGGCGGACGGTTCCGCAGCCGCGCAGGCCTGCGCGGGGAGAAGCGCCGCAAAGAGCAGAAGCATCGACAGAAAAACGAGAGAAATCCGGCGTTTCATGGGGGAACCTCTTTTCCTTTGTCCTGCGTGTGACGTTTCTCCGAGCAAAAAGGAGAAACCGGTTTCAATCAACAGGATTATTATAACAAAGCAAAAAAGCCCTGTCAATGCATCCCTTGTATCTTTAGGGGTCGATTATGCCGCGCAGCTTGCGGCGTTCGCGCAGCTTGAGCTCCTGCCCCTGGTCGGAGGGGATGTAATAGCGCCGCCCCTTGACCTCCGGCGGCATGTATTCCTGCTTGACCCAGTGGCCGGGGAAATCGTGCGGATACTGGTATTGCGCGCCGCTGCCCAGCCGCTCGTGCCCGGCGTAGTGCGTATCCCGCAGGTGGATCGGCACGGGGCCGAAGCCGCCCTTTTCCGCGTCCGCGACGGATTGATCCAGCGCCATGACGACTGAGTTGGATTTCGGGCTTTCGCAGATGGCGATGATCGCCTGCGCCATGGACAGCCGCGCCTCCGGCAGGCCGACCGCCTCGAGCGCCTGCGACGCGGCGACCGCTTGCAGCATCGCCGTCGGGTTCGCCAGCCCCACGTCCTCGCTCGCGTGGGCAATGATCCGCCGCGCGATCAGGCGCGGATCGACGCCCGCGTAGAGCAGCCGCGCAAACCACGCCATCGCCGCGTCCGCGTCGCTGCCGCGCAGGCTCTTGCAGAACGCGGAGAGCATGTCGTAATACAGCGATTCGTCGCAGCGGATGACCGGCTTCTGGATGGATTCCTCCGCAACCTCCATCGTGATGTGGATCACGCCGTCCTCGCCCGGTTCGGTTGTCAGCACGGCCAGCTCCAGCGCGCCCAGCGCGGAACGCACGTCGCCGTTGGCGATTCTGGCGATGTGGCGCATGGCCTCCTCGTCCATCTCCACGGCGGTGGCGCCGAAGCCGCGCTCCCGATCCGCCAGCGCGCGGCGCATGGCGAGTATCACGTCTGCCTCGCCGAGCGGATAAAACTGAAAGATGCGGCACCGGCTCACGATGGCCGGGGTCATGGAGACGAGCGGGTTTTCCGTCGTTGAGCCGATGAAGCGCACCACGCCGCGCTCGATGGCGGGCAGGATGCTGTCGCTCTGCGACTTGCTCCACCGGTGACATTCGTCCAGCAGCAGATACGTCGCCTGCCCGTAGAGGCTGCGCCTGTCCTGCGCCTCCTTGATGACCTGCCGCACGTCCGCTACGCCGCTGGTCACGGCGTTGAGCTGAACGAAGGCGGAATGTGTCGTGCCCGCGATGATGGAGGCCAGCGTCGTTTTGCCGCATCCCGGCGGGCCGTAGAAGATGGAGGAGGTCATGCGGTCGGCCTCGATGGCGCGCCGCAGGAGCCGACCCGGCCCGACGATATGCCCCTGACCGATAAATTCATCCAGCGTTCGCGGACGCATGCGGTCGGCCAGCGGGCTGAGCGCGGCTTCCTGGGATGAAAACAAATCCTGCATGAAACAATCCCCCTTCAAACGTTCCTTTTATTATATCGCGCGGCGAACCAAAAGGCAAATCGAACGAGAGGAAAACACACCGGAAAACGGGAAGAAATCCGCGCGCTCAATCGTCTATAAGGTGAATCCCCGATTGAGGGCGAATACCGCAGAGAAAGAAGGAACGATGATGAAGAAGACGATCTGCGCGCTGGGCACGGCCGCCCTGCTATTTGGCCTGCTGACGACGGCGATGGCCGAAAAGGAAGCGCTTTATTTCAGCGAGGACAGCCATTCGTTCATTGTCACGTCCGAGGTCATCGGCCGCAGCGAATACGGCGAGACCGTGTTTGACATCCGCGTGACGATGGACGGCAATGAAATCCAGACCATCAACTTCACGGCTGAAAATGTCAACGAGGGGCAGCGGGAGGCGGTTCTCTGCGATGTGAACATGGACGGCTATGCGGATTTGGCGCTGATGAATTCGATGGGCGCGTCCGACGGGTTTGCGGCTTACTATCTCTATGAGCCGATGACGGGGCAGTTCGTCCATCATCCGGGGCTGGACAGGCTGTCCTTCTACCGCGCGCAGTTTTACCCGGAGAAACGCTATGTGTTCAATTACCTGCACGACAGCGCGGCGACGGGCATTTGGGAATTGTATCAATGGCAGACAGACGGCGAATTAAAGCTGCTTTCCGAGGCGGCCATTCAGTTTGAGGGCGACGCGCTGACGGCGATGGCCGGACGCGCGAAAAACGGCACAATTAAAATCAGCTATACCAGCGAACCGTTTGCCTACGAGGACGAGGCGCGACGGCGTTTGGAATACGACAAGCTGATGGCCATTTTGTTTGACGGCGGCGATCCGGGCGAGGCGGCGGAGTTGGGGCTGAGACCGTGACGACCTTCATTTTGAAGCGGTCAGCAGGAGAAAAAACGCTTCGCCTCGAATTGTAAATCCGTATGCATCATAAACAATTAAAAAGAATTGCAGGGAGGAAGCGAATGTGAAAAGGCGGATAGCTGCTCTGTTGGCGGCGGCGATGCTGGCCGCAGCCGCGCCGACGCTGGCGGAAACCATGCGCATCGGCGATCAGGCCGTTGTGAAAAAGTGCAAGGAATATATCACGCTACGCGAAGCGGATAACGTGCAGGCGACCGAGCTTGCCCGAATCCCGCTGGGCGAACAGGTGATTTATCTCAATCCGGCGCAAAACGGGTTCGCGCTGGTGGAATATGGGGATACGCAGGGCTTTGTGAAGGCGGAATATCTGGGCAACCAAACCGCGCGCGCCACGCCGTTCGCCATCACGGAGGAGGAGCGCCACAACGTCAATCTGTTTCTGACGAATTTCACCGAGACGGGGATGAACCGATACGACGCGGCCTCGACGACGGACGCGGAGCTGGTGCGCTTTGCCGTGCTGCATGCGTGGCTCAACCGATCCGGTCAATGGGACGTCACCGAATGGGGCAGTCGGCTTGAACAGAGCAACGTGACCGACGACGTGCTGCGCTATTTCGGCAGGCCGCTGATTCTGCTCGATCAGCCGGATTTTGATTACGACGGCGCGTATTATTACATGCACGAGCCGGGCGCGCCGATCGGGCTGGGCTTTGTCTGCGCCAGCGAGGTGGAAACGCTCGGCGGCGGTCTGTATCGGGTCTACTTCGGCGTTTACGGCGCGGGCGAAATCATCGACGACGACGGCGTATATGATCTCCTGCCGGAGCAGGCCGCGCTCCTGTACCCGAACACGCCGTTTCAGGGCTGCGCCGTCATCCGTGCGCTGGGGCTGAACAGCAGGGATGGCTTTAGGCTGGAAAGCTTGAGGATTGAATGATTGAAAACCACTTGACGGCAAGCCGAAAATGCGGTATGATAGCCAAGAAAGTTAAAAAAGTGAACCAATTGCGTAGGCGCTTCCTGCTCGAATAGTTCGGATGGAATGGAGCGCTGTCAGCAGACTGTGCCGGGATGAACAATCCCGGTTTTCTAACAGATAAAAAGTTCACTAAATGAACTAAATGAACTAAAAAGGAGATTACTTTCATGGTACAGAACAAAACCGCTTGGAAACATGGAGCAGCTCGCGCAGTCAAAGCAATCTTCGCGGTGCTTGGCGCGCTGACGATTGTGTTTTTCGCTTTTTTCGGCGGCGAATTTTCAACGCTCAAGACTTTGAACCGCGTAGAGGACGATGCCAATCTGTTCACGATGGAATATAAGGCTGACTATGCGCTGGATCGATTTCTGAAAATCGGCGCTTCTACGGATACCGAGCTGATCGAATTTATTGTCAGGCAGGTGCTTAAAGGGATTCCACTGAAATTTGATTTGCCGAATTTGGGATGCTCGACGTTTGCTGCAAAGCTGGCAGACGGAACGCCGATTTTCGGGCGCAATTTTGATATGTACGATTCTCCGGCGCTGCTTGTGACGACACGTCCGAAGGATGGCTATGCTTCCATTTCGATGGTCAATCTGGCGTACATCGGATACAGCAGCGAAAACCTTCCGACTTCTCTGGTGAAGGGAATTATGACTCTGGCCGCGCCGTATGCGCCGCTGGACGGCGTGAACGAAAAGGGCTTAGCGGTCGGCGTTTTACAGATTAAGACGACCCCGACTAACCAGCAGACTGATAAGGTCGATATCACGACGACATCTGCAATCCGCCTGCTGCTTGACCGTGCGGCGACGGTTGAGGAAGCGATTGAACTGCTGTCCCAATATGATATGCATGCTTCCGCGAATAGCTGCTATCATTTCCACATCGCCGATGCGAACGGCGGCAGCGTTATTGTCGAGTATATCGACGATGAAATGAGCGTTGTGCAGGACGATGCAGCGACGAATTTCTTACTCACGCCGGGCGAATATGACTTTGGCAAGGGCGAGGATCGGTATGCCACTCTTCGCGAAACGCTTGACGCGAACGGCGGTATTTTTGAAAACGGTGATCTGGCGATGAACCTTCTTGAAGCCGTCAGTCAACAAGTCAGCGAGGAGAAGAAAAGCAGCACGCAGTGGTCCTGTGTGTACGATCAGCACGCTGTGAGCGTCGATATCGCCATGAATATGAATTATGAAAAGGTTTATACGTTCGGGCTGTGACATGGGTCTTACGCGCGCTGCATTTAAGTCGAACAGGGCAAAATGCGTATTTGGAGATTCTTTTGAAATTCCCTCTTTACAAATCCCCCGAAACCGGGTATTATATCGTTGATATGAAACGCGATGACGCGGGACGCGCATGCCTTTTGCCGCAAAGAGAGCCGGAGAACTGGTGCAATTCCGGCCGGACGGGGCGTGGGGGATCACCCGCATCAGCGGCCGCCTTGAATGGAGTAGGGGCGGACGGTTCGCCCCGTCATCGGCTTTGAGCGGGCGCTTTCCGGCGTCAATTTGGGTGGTAACGCGAGCAGCCTCGTCCCATGCGGATGAGGCTGCTTTTTATTTTTGTCACAGGAGGAAACGTATGTATCAGAAGGTTTCAACCGACATGAACTTCGCTCAGCGCGAGGAAGAGGTCATCAAATTCTGGCGCGACGAAGACGTTTTTAAGAAAACGGTGAAGCTGCGCGAGGGCGCGCCTGCCTTTACGTTCTTCGACGGCCCGCCGACCGCCAACGGCAAGCCGCACATCGGCCACGTGGAGACGCGCGCGATCAAGGACATCATCCCGCGCTATCGCACGATGAAGGGCTACGATGTGCTGCGCAAGGCCGGCTGGGATACCCACGGCCTGCCGGTGGAGCTGGAGGTCGAGAAGATGCTCGGCCTGGACGGCAAGCCGCAGATCGAGGAATACGGCATCGAGCCGTTCATCAAGAAGTGCAAGGAGTCCGTCTGGAAATACAAGACCGAGTGGGAGCAGATGAGCGAGCGCGTCGGTTATTGGGCGGATATGGAGCACCCGTATATCACCTACGAGGATAACTACATCGAATCCGAGTGGTGGAGCCTCAAAAAGATCTATGAAAAGGGTCTGCTCTACAAGGGGCACAAGATCGTGCCGTACTGCCCGCGCTGCGGCACCGCGCTCTCCAGCCATGAGGTTGCGCAGGGCTACAAGCGCGTGGAGGAGACCTCCGCGGTCGTGCGCTTCAAGGTGAAGGGCGCGGAGAACACCTACCTCACCGCGTGGACGACGACCCCGTGGACGCTGCCCAGCAACGTCGCGCTGTGCGTCAACCCGGACGACGACTATGTGAAGCTGACCTTCGAGGGCGATACCTACTACATGGCGGGCGCGCTCGTCGAGTCCATCTTCGGCGGCAAGGAGGAAAAGCCCGTTATCGTGGAGACGATGAAGGGCAGCGCGCTGGAGTACATGGAGTATGAGCCGCTCTACGACGTGGAGCGCGAGGGCGCGAAGTTCCACTACGTCGTCTGCGACAGCTACGTCACCATGAGCGACGGCACCGGCATCGTCCACATCGCCCCGGCGTTCGGCGAGGACGACGCGCGCGTGGGCCGCAAATACAACCTGCCGTTCGTGCAGCTGGTCGATGCGCAGGGCTGCCTGACCGAGGAGACCAAGTGGCCGGGCGTGTTCGTCAAGGATGCGGACAAGCTCGTGCTGGCCGACCTCAGGGAGCGCCGCCTGCTGATTAAGGCGCCGAAGTTTGAGCACGATTACCCGTTCTGCTGGCGCTGCGATACGCCGCTGATCTATTACGCCCGCCAGAGCTGGTTCATCAAGATGACCGCCGTGCACGACGCGCTGATGCGCAACAACCGCGCCGTCAACTGGATGCCGGAGAACATCAAGGAAGGCCGCATGGGCAACTTCCTGGATAACGTCATCGACTGGGGTCTTTCCCGCGAGCGCTATTGGGGCACACCGCTGCCGGTCTGGACCTGCAAATGCGGCCATGTGCACGTCATCGGCAGCCGCGAGGAGCTGGTGAAGCTCGGCCACAACGTCAATCCCGACATCGAGCTGCACCGCCCGTACATCGACAACGTGGTGCTCACCTGCCCGAAGTGCGGCGGCGACATGCACCGCGAGAAAGAGGTCATCGACTGCTGGTATGACTCCGGCTCGATGCCGTTCGCGCAGTGGCATTATCCGTTTGAAAACAAGGAGCAGTTCGAGCGCCGCTTCCCGGCGGATTTCATCTCCGAGGCGATTGACCAGACCCGCGGCTGGTTCTACACGCTGCTGGCGATTTCGACCTGCATGTTCGATACCAACCCGTTCAAAAACTGCATTGTGATGGGTCACGTTCAGGATAAGGACGGCAAGAAGATGAGCAAGCACGTCGGCAACACCGTCGATCCGTGGAGCGTGCTCAACACGCAGGGCGCGGACGCCGTGCGCTGGTTCTTCTACAACAACGCCGCGCCGTGGATGCCGAACCGCTTCCACGCCAAGGCCATCGACGAGACGACCCGCAAGTACATGGGCACGCTGTGGAACACCTACGCGTTCTTCATCCTCTATGCGGAGATCGACCAGTTCAACCCGAAGGAGCATCCGCTTGACAAGGCCGAGCTGACGCTGATGGATCGGTGGATTCTCTCCCGCCTGAACTCCCTCGTCCGCGAGGTGGACGACGATCTGAACGAATACAAGATCTTCGAGGCCTCCCGCGCGATGACGGATTTTGTGGATGATCTCTCCAACTGGTATGTCCGCCGCAGCCGCGAGCGCTTCTGGGGCAAGGGCATGGCCGGTGACAAGGAGGCCGCGTTCGCGACGCTCTATCACGTTCTGGAGACGATGAGCCGCCTGACCGCGCCGTTCACGCCGTTCATGGCCGAGAACATGTATCGCAACCTCGTCTGCTCCGTGGACAAGGACGCGCCGATTTCCGTCCACATGACGGATTTCCCGGTCTGCGACGAAACATACATCAGCGCCGAGCTGGAGCAGCACATGCGCGACCTGCTGGAGGTCGTCGTGCTGGGGCGCAGCTGCCGCAGCGAAAGCGGCCTCAAGGTGCGCCAGCCGCTCTCCCGCATGATCGTCAGCGGCGCGACCCTGCCGCAGGATTTCTGCGCGCTGGCCGAGGACGAGCTGAATGTGAAGGACGCCGTCTTCACCGACGACACCACCGCGTTTATGACCTACCAGCTCAAGCCGCAGATGCGCACGCTGGGCAAGAAATACGGCAAGCTGCTCAAGGCCATCGGCGAGAAGCTCGCCACGCTGGACGGCAACGCCGTCGTCGCGGGCTTTGAGAAGGGCGAAATGCTCCGCTTTGAGCTGGACGGCACGATGATCGAGCTGGAAAAGGACGACGTGCTGACCGCGCCGATGAAAAAGCCGGGCTATGTCGTGGCGACCGACCGCGGCGTGACCGTCGCGCTGGATACCAACCTCACCGAGGCGCTGATCGCCGAGGGCTTTGCCCGCGAGGTGATTTCCAAGCTGCAAACGATGCGCAAAGAGGCGGGCTTTGAGGTCGTCGATCGCATCCATGTCACCGTCAAGACGGCGGACGAGAAGCTCGCGCAGATCGTCGAGGCGAACGCGGACGCGATTGAACGCGGCGTGCTGGCGCTCGACGTGACGCTGGGCGACGCGCCGGAGGGGGCGTATGTCCGCGATTGGAGCATCAACGGCGTGGACGCGACGCTGAGCGTGGCCAAGGCCTAACCGAAGCATAAAAGGAAACCATGAAAAAAATCGTAATCGCTGGCGCGGGGGCATATTTCTTTGCCCCCGCGATTTTCGAAGATCTGTTTGTCCGCTTCCGCATGGAGGCGGAATATTGGATGGTGGACGCCGACCTCGACATGGCGGAGCTTTCCGCGCGCGGGGCGCAGGCGCTGGCGCGCGCCTTCGGCGTGCAGGCGCGATTCTATTACACGACCCAGCTGCAAAAGGCGGCGTTTTCCGCCGACGCGGTGATCCTCTGTTCGGATTTTCTCGACGAGGAAGCGTGGAAGAAGGATTTTGAATCGCTGGATGCGGTCGGGCTGGGCAAGCAGGTTCGCCTGCGCGGCGGCCTCGGCGGCGCGATGCAGACCATGCGCGCGGTCGGTTTCGTCTGCGATCTGGCGGATCAGATGCGCGAGGAATGTCCCGGCGCGCCGCTGATCCTCTGCTCGAGCGGATACGGCGGGCTGCCGCTCTCCCGCGCGTGCGAGGCGGCGCAGCGCTTCTGCGGCGTGCGCACCCTCGGCGTGAGCGGCGTGACGGAGCAGACCCGCGCGCGGCTGGCGCTCTATCTGGGGCTGAAGGAAGAAAAGGTGGATGTGACCTGCGCGGGGCTGAACGATTTTTCGTGGGTTGTCTCGTGCCGCGAACGCCCGAGCGGGAAGGATTTGATCCCCCGCATCCAGAAAGAAATGAAAGAGGACGACCGCGAGGCGCTGGCCGCGCAGTATATCGACTGGTATGGCGCGATTCCGGCGGGGCCGCGCGTGACCCAGTGCGAGCTGCTGGCCGATACGGAATTGAGCCCGCGCCGCTCGCTGATGATTTCCGGCGTGGGCGCGGCGGATTACGAACTGCGCAAGCGCAATCTGGCGCTGCTGACGGTGCACGGGCCGATGCGGCCGCAGGGCGCGCAGGCGTGGGGGCAGATCCGCACCAGCGGCCTCTCCTCCGTGCGCCCGGTGGAAATCCTGCGCGCGCTGTGGGGCGAGGGCGAATGTGACGTGCAGAGCATGGTCATGCCGTGCGACGGCGCTGTGCCCGGCGTGACGCACGGGCGCTTTGTCGAAGGGCCGGCGCATGTCGCAAAGGGCGGCCCCATCGGTCAGCCGGTGGAACTGCCCGTCGAGCTGGAGGATGTGATGGAGCAGCTCAGTCTGGTCAACCGCCTCTATGCCGAGGCCGCCGCAACCGGCAGCCGGAATACGCTGCGCGAAGCGCTGGAGATCGACCCGGCGCTGACGGGCATTGATTTGCTCTACGCCGAGGGCGTTGTGGCGGATATGCTGGAGAACCAGAAGGAAAAGTATCCGAGATTTTTTAGGGAATGAGGGAAACGATGGGGCTTTGCCCCATGCCCCACCAAGAACCTGAGGTTCTTGGATTTCCCGCTGCATTGCCCGCTGTGCGCGCAATGGGCGAAGGAAGGAAATGTATCTTTTTCCCCCAGCCGCGTCAGCGGCTGGAAGCGGGAGGTGCAGGAACCTCAGGTTCCTGCCGGGGATTGGGGCAGCGCCCCAAGAAAGGAAGCTATGTTTTTAGCAGATCAATGGCAGGACTATGAAGTTCTCGATTGCGGCGGCGGCGAAAAGCTCGAACGCTGGGGCGACGTGTATCTGCGCCGCCCCGATCCGCAGGCGATTTGGCCCGCGCGCGATCCGTCGCTCTGGCGCAGGGCGCAGGCGCATTATCATCGCAGCGAGAAGGGCGGCGGCTCGTGGGAGTTTTTCACCAGGCTGCCCGACCGGTGGGTGATGAATTATAAAAACCTGCGCTTTTACGTCCGCCCGACCGGATTCAAGCACACCGGCCTGTTCCCCGAACAGGCGACCAACTGGGATTGGATGACCGGCCTCGTCTCTGACCGCGTGAAGCAGGGGAGAGAGGTGCGCGTGCTCAACCTGTTCGCCTACACCGGCGGCGCGACAATGGCCTGCGCGGCGGCGGGCGCGCAGGTCTGCCACTGCGACGCGGCCAAGGGCATGGTGCAGTGGGCGCGGGAAAACCGCGAGTGCAGCGGCCTGCCGGAGGATCGTGTGCGCTGGATCATCGACGACGCGCTCAAGTTTGTGCAGCGCGAGGCGCGCCGCGGCCGCTTCTACGACGGTATTTT
Organism: uncultured Eubacteriales bacterium; assembly: GCA_900542395.1. Lineage (GTDB taxonomy): Bacteria > Bacillota > Clostridia > Christensenellales > Aristaeellaceae > Ventricola. The sequence goes on along the minus strand of UQNM01000008.1, from coordinate 20,976 downwards.
GATGGATCCACCCTCCTATGGGCGCGGGCCGGGCGGCGAGGTCTGGAAATTGGAAAACGAGCTGTACGGGCTGGCGAAGGCCTGCTCCGAGGCGCTTTCCGATGACCCGCTGTTCTTCCTCATCAACGGCTATACGACGGGCTTTCAGGCCAGCGTGCTGGGCAACATGATCGACATGACCGTCAAGCCCCGTTTCGGCGGCGTCATCACCGCGGACGAGGTCTGCCTGCCCGTGACGGCGGGCGGCGTGCTCCCGTGCGGCGCGAGCGGCCGCTGGCAGAGGGCATAAGATGGAAAGCTATCGCGGCGTATCCATCGTCTACGAGGATAACCACCTGCTCGTGGTCGTCAAGCCGCCGAACATGCCCACGCAGGCGGACGATTCCGGCGACGCGGATTTGCACAGCACCATGAAGGCGTACATCGCCGAAAAATATCAGAAGCCCGGCGCGGTGTATCTGGGACTGGTTCATCGGCTGGACAGGCCGGTCGGCGGGCTGGTCGTGCTGGCCAAGACGAGCAAAGCCGCCGACCGCCTGAGCGCGCAGGTGCGCGACAAGACGATGCACCGGCAGTATGTCGCCGCCGTTCGGGGCGACGCGGGGGAGGCGGCCGAGCTCTGCGACTTTTTGCTCAAGGACGGCAGAACCAACATGGTTCGCGCCGTTCCCGCGAATACGCCCGGCGCGAAGGACGCGAAGCTGCGCTACCAAAAGTGCGGCGAGGCGGACAGGCTGACGCTGGTGCGCGTGCGCCTGTTCACGGGCAGAAGCCACCAGATTCGCGTGCAGCTCGCCCACGCCGGCCTGCCGATCTGGGGCGACGCGCGCTACGGCGGCGGCAAGCCCGGCGAGCAGATCGCCCTCTGGGGCGCGCATCTGGGGCTGATTCACCCGACCCAAAAGGAAGAAATGCGCTTTGACGCGCTCCCGCCGCAGGATAAGCAGCCGTGGAAACGGTTTGACGCGGCGGTTTGGGCGCGGGAGGGCAAAATTTTCCTGTGAGCGGGAAGAAAAGGCGGCGGATGCTCGTCTAATAGATGGGAATAAGGTTTTTTTCGGAGGATTGCCATGAAACACATCGTAACCCTGCTGCTGGCCTTGTCTTTGCTGCTGGGCGCCTGCGCGCTGGCGGACGACCGCGCGGATATGCTCGTCGCGGCGGCCGTCAACGAGCTGGGCTATTCCGCGACAAAGGGCGGCTACAGCAAATACGGCGAGTGGGGCGGCAGCGCCTACGGCGAATGGTGCTCGGAGTTTGTCTCCTGGTGCGTGAATTTCGCCGACGAATACTACGGCGCGTCCATGCTCGGCAGCGATTATCCCTTGCAGACGAGCTGCGAGGGCGGCGCGATGTGGTACAAGGAGCGCGGCCGGTATGTCACCGTGAACGGCGGTCTGCGCGGCGAGGAAGGCCAGTTCTACCTGAGCGACGGCGTTTCCGTTTCGGATAGGCCGTATATCCCGAAGAAGGGCGACCTGATCTACATCGAGTGGTATAAATATAACCGCCTCGATCACGTCGGCATCGTCGAAATGGTCACGCAGGATTCGGACGGCACATACTACGTCCACACCATCGAGGGCAACAACCACATCCTCGGCCCGACGCCCTCCGTCGTGCAGCGCTATACCTACCGGCTCGACGACGACTCCATTCGCGGCTACGGCGTTTTGACGGAGGGGCTGGTCGGCTGGGAGCTGGGCATGGGCGCTTCCGGCTCGCAGGTGATCGCGCTGCAAAAGAACCTCAAGGAGCTGGGGTATTACGACGGCGACTGCGCCGGCAAGCTCGGCAAGGCGAGCGTCGAGGCCATCAAAAAATTCCAGAAGGCCAGCGGTCTGGACGTCACCGGCACGGCGGACTGGGAAACCCAGAAATCCATGAACGAACAGCTCAGCGACCTTCGCGCGGACGCGGCGGCACAGGCGGAGGCCGCCGCGCAGGCAAAGGTGCAGGAAAATCTGGAAGCGGCCAAGGAAGCCATCCAGTTTTCGTGGTTCGGCGAGTTCGACCCGGAGGACGAGGCGGCGGCATGGGCGCGCCTGACCGCGGAAATCGCCGTGCTGGGCACGGATCAAAAGGAAAAAGTGTATCTTTCCGACGCGCCCAACGGCAAGCGCAAGACGTATGACGAAGGGCGCGGCTTTTTTTACGGCGCGTCGGTCGCCGTCCGGGTGATCGAGGAGCAGGACGGATGGACGAAGATCGAGGCCTACAACGACCGCGACGAGCTGGAGCAGGGCTGGGTGAAATCCAGCCGAATCCGAACCGTCACGCCGAACCAGACCTACGGCATCATCGTCGATAAGATGACCCAGCGGCTGTATCTCTATCAAGAGGGGCGGCTGCTGACCACGCTGCTCTGCTCCACCGGCACGACCAGCGGCGGCAATTCGGCCATCAACGAGACGGCGAGCGGCGAGTTTTTGCTGTGCAGCTGGACGGGCGGCTTCTGGTCGGGCAATTTATACTGCGATCAGGCGATTCGCTTCAACGGCGGCGACCTGATGCACATGGTGCCCGCCATCTATTCCGGCGGGCAGGATGAAAACGGAAACCCCGTCGGCACGGCGAATTACGACATCTGCGAGAGCGCGCTGGGGCGGCGCGCGTCGCACGGCTGCGTGCGCGTACAGCGGAAGGACAACGCAGACGGCTACAGCCACACATGGCTGTGGAACAACCTGCGCGGCCAGAAGGACGTCAAGATCATCATCTGGGACGACGACGGCCGCAAGCTGAGGGAGACCGACCCCGCCACGCCGGTGTATTACAACAAAGACGGCGGCAAAAAATACCACACCACGGCGCGGTGTGCGAGCGTCAAGAGCAGGTATCTGCCGCTTTCCGCCATCACCTACGGCGATTTGAGCAGCTATCCGTATAACCAGCTTTCCCCGTGCACGACGTGCAGCGCGCCGGAGCGGCCGGAGGTCGTCGCCGCGTGGAACAGCGTGATCGACGAGGCCTATGACGAATTGGGGCTGACCCCGTAAACGCGAAACGGGCAAAGAACGACGGGAAAATCGTGACGTTTGCCGCTACACAAAGCATGGAACCTGTGATACAATACCGAGGACTGTCAGGCTAAAAACCGCAATTTCAAGAAAAAACTATGTATTTTTGCCCGAAGGTTTCCAAAGGGCGATGCGCCAAACAGGCGCCGTAAACGCTCGGAAAGCCCTTTGGTGGGGCGATGGGGCAAAGCCCCATATCCCAAAATGCTTAGATATTTGTTTCTTGAAATGTTCGGTTCAGGTATGACAGTCCGCTTTTTTGTTTGTGAAGCTGGAGGATAGAGTATGAGCATCAAACCCGTGAAAATTCCCGGCGTGGGAATGCGCAATGTCAAAACGGCGCTGGCGGCGGCGTTCTGCGCGCTTGCCTATTATTTCGTTGGCCGCAGCCCGGCGTTCGCCTGCATCGGCGCGATTTTCGGCATGGGGTCGGATATGGAGGATTCCCGCAAGAACGGCGGCAACCGCCTGTTCGGTACGCTGATCGGCGGTCTGCTGGGCATGCTGCTGTTCCGCATCTACCTGATTTTCAAGCCGGACGGCGCGTATACGCTCTGGCTCGTGCCGCTGACGTTCATCGGCACGGTGATTTTGATTGTGCTCTGCCAGATGGTGTGGGTCGGCGGCGTGCAGCCCGGCGGCGTGGTGCTGTGCATCCTGCTGTTCAACACGCCGGTGGAATCCTACGTGAGCTACGCGCTGTATCGGATTCTCGATACGACCATCGGCGTTCTGGTCGCGTGGGCGGTGAGCTACGTCTTCCCGCGGGGCTGGATGCAGCTCTGGCAGGAGCGAATCGAGGCGCTGAAAGCGAGATGAGGCGCGTTAAGGGATTGCTCAAAACGCGGCGGCGGGCGTTGACAAACGGGGGCGGAAAGCGTATCATGGTGGGGCTTACTGGGAGGTAGAGGATGAAGGAAAAAAGGGAAGCGCCGATGAGCCCGTCGCTGATGATCGCCATCGGCTTTGCGCTGCTGATTCTGTTGGTGACGCTGCTGCTCATGCTGCCGATTTCGTCGCAGAGCCGCACCGTGACCCCGCCGCTGACGGCGCTGTTCACCGCGACGAGCGCGGTCTGCGTGACGGGGCAGGTGCTGGTCGATACGGGCACGCATTGGTCGCTTTTCGGGCAGGTTGTGCTGATTGCCGCCATCCAGATCGGCGGCTTGGGCGTGATGACGCTGCTGGCGCTGGTCTCCATGGCGATGGGCAGGCGAATCGGCCTGCGCCAGCGGACGATTTTGCAGGAGAGTGTGGCCTCCTTCAGCGTCGGCGGCATTGTTCGGCTGATTCGGCTGGCGCTGATCGGCACGGCCGTCATTGAAGGGCTGGGCGCGGCCGCGCTCGCGTTTCGGTTTGTGCCGATGCTCGGCTGGGCGAAGGGGCTTTGGTACAGCGTGTTCCACGCGATATCCGCGTTCTGCAACGCGGGCTTTGACCTGATGGGGCCGGTCAGCGGGTCGTTTTCTTCGCTGGAGTGCTTCGTGGGCGACCCGCTGATCAACCTGACGGTGATGACGCTGATTCTGGTCGCTGGGCTGGGCTTTCCGGTCTGGCAGGATCTGGCTCAAAACCGCCTGTGCTGGAAAAAACTGCGCCTGCACACACGGGCCGTGCTCGCGCTGACGGCGTTTCTGGTGCTCGTGCCCGCCGCGCTGTTCTTCATCACGGAGAGGAACGCGACCATGGCGGGCATGACGACGGGCACGCGCGTCTGGGCGAGCCTGTTTTCCGCCGTCACGCCGCGAACCGCGGGCTTTGACACCGTGCCGACGGGCGAGCTCAGCCCGGCGGGCGGCATGCTGACGCTGCTGCTGATGCTGACCGGCGGCAACTCCGGCTCGACGGCGGGCGGCGCGAAGACGACGACGCTGCTGCTCGTCGTGCTGACGGCGGTTTCCATCCTCAGGGGCGAAGAGGATGTGCACATCTTCGGCAGGCGGATTGAAAACGATTTGCTGCGCCGCGCCTGCTCCATTGTCGTGGTGTATCTGACGCTGGGCGCGATGGCGACGCTGGCGATTTGCGCCATGCAGCCGGAATTCACGCTCCAGCAGGTGCTCATCGAGGTGTTTTCGGCGATTGACACCGTCGGGCTGACGGCGGGCATCACACGCCAGCTGAATACCGCGTCGCGGGTTCTGCTGATCCTGCTGATGTACGCGGGCAGGCTGGGCAGCATGACGTTTATGATTCTGCTCACCCGCAGAAAGCCGCCCGCGCCGGTGCAGTATCCGACGGATAAGATTCTGGTGGGATAAACGAGGAAAACGCCTTCCGCCGTGTAACTCCTTCCACCGCCTGCGGGCGGTCCCCCTCCCTCGATGAGGGAGGTATATGAGCATACACCTTGTTACTATGAAACAGTAAATGAGCAAATCCGAAATTTTGCACAAATTCCAATAACGGGCGCGCGATGCGCGCCCCTACAATGTTGCGGAAAAAAGTAACTGCACATTACGCCGCTGTGCCCGTAGGGGCGCGCATTGCGCGCCTGCGCTTTGTGCAACATTCGCTTTTTGCTCGATGATTGTATAAAAAAAGAGCTCCCTCTTCGAGGAAGCCGAAGGAGATCATATGAAATCCATTCTCATCATCGGCTTGGGGCGCTTTGGCCGCCACCTGTGCCGCAAATTTATGAGCCTCAACAACGAGGTGATGATCGTCGATCGGGACGAGGTGGCCGTCACCGCGCTGGCCGACGAGGTGACGAGCGCGCAGATTGCCGATTGCACCGACGAGAACGCGCTGCACGCGCTCGGCGTGAAAAATTTCGACCTCTGCTTTGTCTGCATCGGGTCGGATTTCGCCAGCAGCCTGCTGATTACCTCCATGCTCAAGGACATGGGCGCGGCGCGCGTGGTCGCCAAGGCCTCGCAGGATATCCACGCCAAGCTGCTGCTGCGCAACGGCGCGGACGAGGTGGTTTACCCCGAGCGGGACAGCGCCGAGCGGATGGCCACCCGCCTGAGCGCGCAGAACGTGTTCGATTACATCGAGCTGACGGACGAATATTCCATCTATGAGATTGCGCCGCTGGAAAACTGGGTCGGCCACAGCATCCGCGAGGTCGATGTGCGCAACAAATACCACATCAACATTCTGGGCGTGAAGGAAGGCGGCGAGCTCAAGCCCCTGCCGGGCGGCGACTATCGGTTCACCGGGAACGAGCACCTGCTGGCGATGGCCGCCCGCGAGGATGCGAAGAAGCTGCTGCGCAAGATGTGACGCCTGTTGGATGAATTCGGGTTCATTTTGACATTTTATCCGTGAAATCCGCGCAAGGTTCTTGCAAAGCCTCCGGCGTTATGGTATACTCGCATCAGACTTATACTAATTCTTGTTAAAATGGCTTAATCCGCGCACCATCTTTTTCACTCTGACTTTGCCTCGTTCCGTTCAACGTACCTCCAGTACGCCTCACTTCACTTGGCTTCGTCAGAACAAAAAATCTGATGCGCTCTGTTAAGCATTTTAACTGCGAATTAGTATTACCGGAGGAAAACGGCCATGACGAGCTTCTCTTTCGTGCGATTTAGCGGCTATACCGGCTTTGGTCATAGTCTTGCTGTCGTGCGCGCATGAGAAGGCGTGGGTGTTTCCCTTCGCCGGGCTGAAACCATTTTCAGGCCCCTGCCACACCATGGCGGGGGTCTTTTTCTATCCGATCGGCCTCCGTCGGCGGCTTGAGGCCGCGATGAACAGAAAGCGAGGAAAACAGTATGATTATCATCATGAAACCGCAGGCCACCGAGGCGCAGATCGGCAGCCTTTGTCAGGATTTGAGCCGCCAGGGGATGCAGGTGCAGCGCAACGCGGGCGTGGATTGCACGGTGCTGGGCGTGCTGGGCGACGTGGCCAAGCTCGATCCGCACGATTTTTTGATTCAGCCGGGCGTCGAGCGCGTGATGCCGGTCTCCGAGCCGTTCAAAAAGGCGAACCGGAAATTCCATCCGACGGACAGCGTGATCGACTGCGGCGGCGTGAAGGTCGGCGGGCGCAAGCTGGCGCTCTTCGCCGGCCCGTGCTCGGTGGAAAACGTGGAGCAGATCACCGATACCGCGCTCAAGGTGCGCGCAAGCGGCGCAAACATCCTGCGCGGCGGCGCGTATAAGCCGCGCACGTCGCCCTATGCGTTTCAGGGGCTGAAGCTCGAAGGGCTGACGCTGCTGGAGCAGGCGAAGGCGATCACGGGCATGCCGATCTGCACGGAAATTATGAGCCCGAAGCTGGTGGAGGAATTTGACCGGCGCGTGGATGTGATTCAGGTCGGCGCGCGCAACATGCAGAATTTCGATTTGCTGACCGAATTGGGGCAGACCCGAAAGCCGATTCTGCTCAAGCGCGGCCTGTCCGCGACGATCAGCGAATGGCTGATGAGCGCGGAATACGTCATGGCGGCGGGCAACCCGAATGTCATCCTCTGCGAGCGCGGCATCCGCACGTTTGAAACCTATACCCGAAACACGCTCGATCTTTCGGCGGTGCAGGCGGTCAAGCGGCTCAGCCATCTGCCGGTGATCGTCGATCCCTCCCATGCGACCGGCCTCAACTGGATGGTGGAGCGCATGTCGCTGGCGGCGATTGCGGCGGGCGCGGACGGGCTGATCATCGAGGTGCACAACAACCCGCCGAAGGCGCTCTGCGACGGCGCGCAGAGCCTCACGCCGGATCAATACGCGCAGTTGGTCGGCAAGATCAGCGCGCTCGCGCCGATTGTGGAGCGCACCCTGTAAACGGAAAGGCGGAACGTTATGAAAATCATGTTTGTGGGTCTGGGATTGATCGGCGGAAGCATGGCGATGGCGCTGGAGGGCTACCCCGATTTGGAGCGTTACGCCGTCGATGGGGACGAGCCGACGCGGCTGGAAGCGCTGGGGCGCGGCGTTGTCCGCGCGGCGTGGCCGAACGCCGACGACGCGCCCGTTGAGGATATGGACGTCATTGTGATCTGCCTGCACCCGGAGGCGGCGGCGGATTTCGTGCGCGCGCAGGCCGGGCGCATCCGGCCGGGCGCGCTGCTGACGGACGTTTGCGGCGTGAAGCGCCCGCTGTTCGAGGCCGTCGGCGAGGTTCGGGCGCGGACGTTCATCTATCTGGGCGGCCACCCGATGGCGGGGCGCGAGCGCGGCGGCTTTGCGCACGCGACGGCGGATCTGTTTCGCGGGGCGCACTACATCCTCACGCCGGACGTGGGCGTGCCGCAGGAGAGCATCCGCCTGATGGAGCGGCTGGTGACGTTCATGGGCTGCGCGGACGTGGTCTTTTCCGACCCGGCGGCGCACGACGAGCGAATCGCCTATACCAGCCAACTGATGCACGTGATGGCGCTCGCGCTCTGCGATCAGCATCTTTTGTTTGACAGCTACGGCTTTGAGGGCGGCTCATTTCGCGGCGCGACGCGCGTGGCGGCGCTCGACCCGAAGCTCTGGTGCGAATTGTTTTGGGCGAACAAGGAGACGCTGGCGAATTTGACGGACGAGCTGACGGAGCGGCTGGCGGAATACAGCGCGCTGCTGCACGGAGACGACCGCGCGGCGCTGCTCGAACGGCTGACGGTTTCCAGCGACCGCAAGAAAAAATTCGACGCGCTGCGCGGGCTGGACGCGAGCCAGAAGCCGCTGTTTAAGTAAGGGGAACGGAGGAGCTTATGCCTATCGTAAAGGTTGATGCGCCGGAACAGGCGAGCGCTTACGACATCCACATCGGTCACGGGCTGCTAAAAAAGGGCGCGGGGCTGCTGGAAAGGTGCCGGGGTCATCGGGCGATGATCGTGACGGATGAAAACGTCGCGCCGCTGTATCTGGACGCGATGAAGGCGCAGCTCGAGGCGGCCGGGGCGCAGGCGGGCGCGTTTGTTCTGCCCGCGGGCGAGACGACCAAGTGCATGGCGCAGCTCGAGCGCATCTACGACGCGCTGATCGACGCGCACATCACGCGGCAGGATTTCGTGGTGGCGCTGGGCGGCGGCGTGGTCGGCGATATCGCGGGCTACGCGGCCTGTACCTACCTGCGCGGGGTGCGCTTCATTCAGGCGCCGACGACCCTTCTGGCGCAGGTGGATTCCTCCGTCGGCGGCAAGGTGGCGGTCAACCACCCGCGCGGCAAAAACCTGCTCGGCGCGTTTTATCAGCCGGAGCTGGTGATGATCGACTGCGACACGCTCAAAACGCTGGACGCGCGGCAGATCGGCGCGGGGCTGGGCGAGGTCATCAAATACGGCTGCATCGCGGACGAGGCGCTGTTTGAGAAAATCGAGCGGCTCGGTTCGCGCGAGGCGCTCGCGCCGGAATTGGACAAGATCATCGCGCGGTGCTGCGCCATCAAGGCGCGCTATGTGCATGAAGATCCGCACGACCACGGCGTTCGCATGCAGCTCAACTTTGGCCACACGCTGGCGCACGCGCTGGAAAACACGATGGGCTACGGCGTGCTGCTGCACGGCGAGGCGGTCTGCATCGGCATGGTCGCGGCGGCCGGGTGGGGCGAGGCGCTGGGCGTGACCCCGGCGGGAACGGGCGCGCGCATCGAGCGGGTGCTCAGGGCATATGGCCTGCCGACCGAGCGGGACGAGCGTCTGACGCGGGCGCATCTGGCGGCGGTGATGGCGCTGGATAAGAAGGCGGAGGGCGACGGCGTGCGCTGCGTGCTGCTGACGAAGATCGGCGCGTGCACCGGCGCGGTGATCCGCGGGGCGCAGCTTGAAACGCTTTTGTAAGCATCCCCGCAAGCGATTCGAAGAAAAAAGGAGCGCTGTGGATGAATAAAACGGTTACGCCGGGCGATCTGCATGGGGAGCTTCGCGTTCTGCCCAGCAAGTCCGCGTCGCACCGCGCGGTGATGATGGCCGCGCTGGCGCGGGGAAAGACGCTGCTTGAGCCGATGCAGCTCTCTAAGGATATCGGCGCGACGCTGGCCTGCGCGCAGGCGCTTGGGCTGACGCGCGGCGCGGCGGTGGCGGCGGGCGAGACGGAGGGCTTTGTCCGCGCGGAGATCTGGGGCGGCGGCGAGGCGGAAAAGCGCCCCCTGCGGGAACTGGATTGCGGCGAATCCGGCTCGACGCTGCGCTTTTTCATCCCGCTGGCGCTCGACGGGCGCGGCCCCGTGCGCCTGATCGGCCATGGGCGGCTGATGCAAAGGCCGCTGACGGTCTACCGAAACCTGTTCGCGCCGCTGGGCGTGGTCTGGCGGCAGGCGGGCGACGCGCTGACGGTCGAGGGCGAGCTGAAAAGCGGGCGGTTTGAATTGCCCGGCGACGTGAGCAGCCAGTTCATCACCGGGCTGCTGCTCGCGCTGCCGAGGCTGGAGGGCGACAGCGAAATCGTCGTCACCACGCCGCTGGAATCCCGCGCGTATGTGGAATTGACGCGCAGGGTGCAGCGGGATTTCGGCGTAACCAGCGCGTGGCGGGACGGCGGGCAGATGTTGCTCGTGCGCGGCGGGCAGGAGGCGGTCTCGCCGGGGACGCTGCACATCGAGGGGGACTGGAGCCACGCGGCGTTTTATCTGGTCGCGGGCGCGATCGGGCGCGGCGAAATCCGCCTGACCGGGCTTGACCCGCAGAGCGCGCAGGGCGACCGCGCGGTGGTCGGGATTCTGCGCGACATGGGCGCGGATATCCGCTGGGAAGGGGATACACTCGTCTCCCGCGCGTCGAGGCTGCACGGGCTGCGCGTGGATTGCGCGCAGATGCCCGACCTCGTGCCGATTCTGGCCGTGGCGATGGCGGCGGCCGAGGGGGAAAGCCGCATCACCGGCGCGGCGCGGCTGCGCATCAAGGAGAGCGACCGGCTCAGCGCGATGGCGGCGGCGCTGACCGCGGCGGGCGCGGACGCGGCCGAGCTGCCGGACGGGCTGGCGATTCGCGGCGGAAAGCCGCTGCACGTGGCCCAAATCGAGGGCTGCAACGACCACCGCATCGTGATGGCGATGGCGATAGCGAGCGCGCTGTCTGACGGCGAATGGACGATCACGGACGCGGAGGCGACGGCGAAATCCGCCCCGGCGTTCTGGCAGGAATTTGAGCGTTTGGGAGGGCTGGCAAGATGAGGGCGAACTTCGGCGAACACTTCAAGCTGACGATCTTCGGCGAATCCCACGGCCCGGCCATCGGCGTGGTGGTGGACGGCCTGCCCGCGGGCGCGCGGCTGGACGAGGATTATATCGCCGGGCAGATGGCGCGGCGCGCGCCGGGCGGCGACCCGACCGCGACGGCGCGAAAAGAGGCGGACGCGGTGCGCATCCTCTCCGGCGCGATGAACGGGCGGGCGACGGGCGCGCCGCTCTGCGCGATGATCGAAAACACGAACACGCGCTCCGGCGACTATGCAAGCATGGCGGCGCGCATGCGCCCCGGCCACGCGGATTACGCGGGCCACGTCAAATACCGCGGCATGAACGACCCGCGCGGCGGCGGGCATTTTTCCGGCAGGCTGACCGCGCCGCTGGTATTCGCGGGCAGCGTGGCGCGGCTGCTGCTCCGGGAGAGGGGAATCGAGATCGGCGCGCACATCGCCGCCATCGCGGGGGAGCGGGACGCGCGGTTTGACCCGGTGGGTGTGGACGCGCGGACGCTTTGCGGGCTGACGCAGAGCCGCTTCCCGCTGCTGAACCCCGAAAAGGAAGCGCCGATGCGCCGGGCGGTGGCTGAGGCGCGCGCGGCGCAGGACAGCGCCGGCGGGGTGATCGAATGTGCGGCGGTCGGCGTGCGCGCTGGCGTCGGTTCGCCGTTCTTCGGCTCGGTGGAAAGCGTGGTGAGCCAACTGGCGTTTTCCGTGCCGGCGGTGAAGGCGATTGAGTTCGGCGACGGCATGGCGCTGGCGGAGATGCGCGGCGGCGAGGCGAACGACGCGATGCGCATGGACGGGGACGGCGTGACCTGCGAAAGCAACCACAACGGCGGCGTGACGGGCGGGATCACCAACGGCATGCCGGTGATTTTCCGCGCGGCGATCAAGCCCGCGCCGTCCATTGCGCGGGCACAGCGGACGATTGACGTGGCCAAGCGCGAAAACGCGGTTTTGGAAATCGCGGGGCGGCACGACCCCTGCATCGTGCCGCGCGCGGTCGTGGTGATGGAGAGCATACTGGCGATTGCGCTTTGCGAGCTTGAAATGGACGACGCGGCGCAGCGGGCTTTGACGGAAGGAGTTTGCACATGAGAGAACTGGAAAGCTCCCGACGGGAAATCGACGAAATCGACGCGGAGCTGGTGCGCCTGTTTGAGCGGCGCATGGGCGTCTGCCGCGACGTGGCGCTCTACAAGCAGGCGCATTATATGGACATCCTGAACGCGGCGCGGGAGGAGACGGTGCTCAAATCCCGCGCGCAGCAGGTGAGCGACCCGGCGCTGGCGCAGAGCGTGATGGCGTTGTTCACCGAGATCATGCGCCTGTCCCGCGAGGAACAGCGGCGCTATCTGGAGGCGCAGACGCAGACGCGGCGCATCGCTTACAGCGGCGTGCCGGGGGCATACAGCGAGTGCGCGGTGGTCGGCTTCTTCGGCGAGGACTGCGAGCGCGTGAGCTTCAAGACGTTTGACGAGGTCTTTGCCGCCGTGGCGGACGGCAAGGCGCGATACGGCGTTGTGCCGGTGGAAAATTCCTCCTCCGGCTCGATCAACGATGTATACGACCTGCTGGGCAAATACGCCTGCCACATCGTCGGCGAGCAGCTTGTGCGGGTGGAGCACTGCCTGCTCGGTGTGCCGGGGGCGAAGGTTTCGGATATCACGCAGGTGTTCAGCCACGAGCAGGGCTTCGCGCAGTGCCCCAAATTCCTCGGCGAGCACCCGGATTGGGTGACCACGCCGTATTTCAACACGGCGATTGCCGCGCGCCACGTCGCCGAAATGGGCGACAAGCGATATGCGGCCATCGCGTCGCGGCTGGCGGCCAAGCACTACGGCCTTGACGTGATCGCGCCGGACATCCACACGTTCGACGGCAACCACACGCGGTTCGTCATCGTCAGCGCATCGCCCACGCCCATCGGGATTCCGGATAAGGCGACCGTCACCTTCACCCTGCGCCATGAGCGCGGCACGCTGATGCGCGCGCTCTCCAGCTTTGTCGCGATGGGGATGAACATGACGCACATCGAATCCCGCCCGCTGCATAACTCCAACTGGGAATATTGCTTCTACGTCGATCTGACGGGCAACCTGCGCGAGAGCAACCTCGGCGTGCTGATGGGCTCGCTTCAGGGCGACTGCGAGAACTGCCGCCTGCTCGGCGCGTATCAGGCGGCGCGGGAGGATGCGCATGCGTAAGCCGGTTCTGCTCATCGGCATGATGGGGTGCGGCAAGAGCACCGTGGGGCGGCTTCTGGCCGAACGGATGCGCCTGCCGCTGATCGACCTGGACGAGGAAATCGCGCGCGCGGCGGGAAAAACCATCCCCGAAATCTTTGCGCAAGAGGGCGAGGCGGGCTTTCGCGCGCGCGAAACGGCGGCGCTTGAGCGCGCGCTGGCGCGGGAGGCTGGCGTGGTTGCGACCGGCGGCGGCATTGTCACGCGGGCGGAGAACATCCGCATGATGCGCGAAAAGGGCTTTGTCGTCTGGCTCTGCCGCCCGCTGGAGGATATGATCGCCGACGTTCGGCAGGATACGCGCCCCAACCTCGCAGGCGACAAGGCGGAGCGCATGCGCACGCTGTACGGGCAGCGGGAGCGGCTGTACGCGGCGGCGGCGCACCTATCCTTTGACAACCGCATGCCGCCGGAAGAATCGGCGAAAGCGCTTCAAAAGCTGTTGACGGAGTAAAAATTATGTCTTTATTCATGCTGGCCGCCTACGGCTTTGCCTGCGCGGCGGTCTACCATCTCTGCCCGGCCAAAATCCGCTGGGTTGTTTTGCTGCTGGCCAGCTATGGCTTTTACGCATCCAGAAGCCTTGCGGGGCTGCCGTTCATTTTGGTGACGACGGGCACGACGTGGCTGGCCGCGCTGGCGATTGCCCGAATCGGCGAAAGCGGGAGGGCGCGGCTCAAGGCGGCGGAAAAGGAGCGGAAAAAGGCGATTCGCGCGGCGGCGAGGCGCAGACAGCGCGCGGTCATGCTGGCGGCGCTTCTGCTGAACTTCGGCCTGCTGGCGGTGCTCAAATATACGGACGACGTGCGCGGCTGGTTCGGCGCGTCGCCGCTGGGGCTGCTGCTGCCGCTGGGCATCAGCTTTTACACGTTCCAATCCATGGGCTATCTGCTGGACGTATACAACGGCAAATATGCGCCGCAGAAGAATCTCGCGCGGTTCGCGCTGTTCGTTTCGTTTTTCCCGCAGGTGATTCAGGGCCCGATCGGGCGATACGATCAGCTGGAAAAGCAGCTGGAGGGCGGCGGGCAGGTCGATGTGCCGCGCGCGTTTCTGCTGATGCTCTGGGGGCTTGCCAAAAAGATGGTCATTGCCGACCGCGCCCTGCCGATGGTCAGCGCCGTGTTTGACGCGCCGGGCGGCACGTGGGGCGGCGCGATGGCCGTCGTCGGCGTGCTGGCCTATTCCGTGCAGCAATACTGCGATTTTTCCGGCGGCATTGATCTGGTCGCGGGCATTGCGGAGCTGTTCGGTATTCGCCTGGCGGAGAATTTCCGGCGGCCGTATTTCGCGGTTTCGCTGGGCGATTTCTGGCGCAGGTGGCACATCAGCCTTGGCGCGTGGATGCGGGATTACGTCTTCTATCCCTTCGCGCTGAGCAGGCCGGTTTCGCGCCTGTCCAAAGCGGCGAAGGGGCGATTCGGCGCGGCGTTTGCGCGCGCGCTCCCGGCGGCGCTGGGCAATATCCTCGTGTTTGCGCTGGTCGGCGTGTGGCACGGGGCGACGAGCAATTACATCCTCTGGGGCTTATACAACGGCGTGATTTTGGCGGTGACGGCGCTGCTGGAGCCGCGGTATAAGCGGATGAACGAGCGCTGCGCGCGGCTGACGGCTACGCGGGGCTTCCATGTGTTCCGCGTGCTGCGGACGTTTGTGATCGTCAACATCGGCTGGTTTTTTGATCGCTGCGCGACGGCGAGTGACGCGGTGCGGATGATGGGCGGCGTTTTCGCGCGGCCGGAGTGGGCGCAGGTTCGGCTGGATAACCTCGGCATTTCGCCGCTGGACGCGCGGATTTTGGCCGTCGGCGTTTTGCTGCTGGCGGCGGTTTCGCTGCTGGGCGAAAACGGGAAGGACGTTCGCGGCTGGCTGGCCTCGCGCGCGCTGCCGATTCGCTGGGCGGCGATGCTGGCCGGAACGATTGCGGTGTTGCTGCTCGGCGTATGGGGAAGCGGATTCAGCGAGGCGAGCTTCATCTATTTCAACTTCTGAGGCGGGACGCCTGCGGGGGACTCCTTCCACCGCCTGCGGGCGGAGACTCCTTCCGCTTCGCTTCGCTCAGCACCTCCCTCGGGGAGGGAGGTTGGGTTGAGGTTTTTCAAAGTTTTGTCTTGAAAAAACAGCATCGTAATACTTCCCCAAAGAGCTCCCTCTTTGAGGGCGTGGAGCTTGCCGCCCGCTGTGCGGGAGGCAGGCAAGCGGAACGCCGAAGGTCTGGCACGGCGCAGCCGTGACTGAAGGAGTCGGGTAGACGCACTCCTTCCGCTTCGCTTCGCGCAGCACCTCCCTCGGGGAGGGAGGTCGGCTGTAGACAAGGCCGAATGATGGCATTGGACTGCCAATCGCAATGTGTATGGAAAGAGGAAAACTCTTGGGAGAGAACATGAAAAAGAAAATCGGGCGCTTCCTCAAGATATTCGTGTTCTGCGCGCTGCTGGCGGTCGCCGTCGCGGGCGTGAGCAGGCTGGTCGAGCGCAAGGAGAGCCGGGAGAAGATGCAGCCGTTTTTGAGCCGTGCGGGGGAATACGACGTGCTTTTCCTCGGTGACAGCATTATGAACACGGGCGTTTTTCCGATGGAAATCTGGGAAAAATACGGCATTGCGGGCTACAACATCGCCAGCTACGGCAACACGCTGCCGATCACCTATTGGGCGCTGCAAAATGCGCTGGATTACGCCGCGCCGAAGCTGGTCGTGCTGGATGTGCAGGGCGTGAGCAAGAGCTACAAGGTTTCCGGCAACAGCAGCGACGTGCACACGGCGTTTGACTGCTACCCCATTACGAAAACGAAAATACGGACGATGAACGATTTGATGGACGACCCGGACGCGGTGGATGACAGCGGCACGGCCTACGCGGACATGAAATGGGAATACCTGTTCACGCTGGGCAAATATCACACGCGCTGGAGCAAGCTGACGGATGCGGATTTTCATCCCGTCTACAACCGGGAAAAGGGCGCGAAGAGCGTCATCGCCGTGGCGGACGCGCAGGATTACGATCTGATTGACGAGGCGCAGGCGACGGAGGAGAGCGGGCAGACCGGCTTCATCTATCTGCGGCGGATCATCGAGGATTGTCAGGCGCGGGGGATCGAGGTGCTGCTGGTGCATCTGCCCTATCCGGCCGACGAGGAAAAGCAGATGGACGCGAACGCGGTCTGCGGCATCGCCGAGGCCTACGGCGTGGATTTCATCGATTTCGTGAGCATGGATCAGGTGACGGATTACGCGACGGACTGCTTCGACGCGAACGAGCATCTGAATCCCTCCGGTGCGCGCAAGGTTTCGGATTATCTGGGGCGGTACATCGCCGAGCACTATGAAATCGCCGACCGGCGCGGGGAAGCGGCTTACGCGGCGTGGGCGGACGACACGGCGGCCTATCGCGCCAAGAAGCTCGCGGATTTCCAAAATCAAGGCGGGCTTGAAAGCGCGCTGATGCTGCTGCATGACGATGATTTCGCCTGCGAGATCACGGTGAGCGCGGGCTGCGCACTGTTTGACAGCGAGAAACTGACGACGCTGATGCAGAACATCGCGCGGGAGCACATCTTCGAGGAGGACATGTTCGCCAAGTGGTCGAACAGCCTGTTCCCGCTGGAAAAGCTCGACGAGGCGGCGGAAAGCGGGCGGAGCTACCGCGTGCGCATCGACCGCGCGGCGGGCAAGGTGGAGGAAGAGGTCGGTGGGGAAGCGCCGGAAGGCGTGCGCATCGCGCTGATGGACAGGGAGAGCGGAGAAACGCTCTGCGAAAAGCAGTTTTAAGCGGGAGGAAGCGCCATGATTACAGATTCGATGGAACGGATTGGGCTGTACGAAGGAATCATTCCGTATGCGAAAGAACTTGAAGCGCGCTATCGGTCGGGCGACACGGACGGGCTGCCCTTCGAAGTGCGGCACAAGCAATACGAGACGAAGCCGGAGGAAAAACGGCAGTACGAAGTGCATTTTCACACCATCGACCTGATGGTCGGGCTGGACGGCGCGGAAACCATCGACCTTGCGCCGATGAGCGCCTTGCAGCCCGGCGTGCCGCTGCCAAATGGCGGCGACGGGATGAAGCTCGTCGGCGGCGGCCGGGCGGACACGGTTCGGCTGGAAAAAGGGCGGTTTGTTGCCATTTATCCGGGCGAAGCGCACCGCGTCGGCGGGCAGACCGTGCCTGGGCAGGCCGAGACGCTGACCAAATGGGTGGTGAAGCTGCCCTGCCCGGAGGCGTTTTGCTTAAAATAAAAGCCGCCTGATTGGCTGCACAGACTGTAGACAAAAAGCTATTTTCCCCCCGAAGGGGGGGAGAATAGCCATTTCCGCAAATGAAAGAATGGCTGAATTTCTTGATTTTGCTATTTAAGTCAATTTTGCTTATGTCAACAAGCTGAAGCCGCCCGATGGCGGCAAAATATGGAATCGAAACAGACAACGGATTGACAAACGACGTTGTCTGTGATTGAATGAAGAGGTCGGAAATCTTTCCGATGTACAGCGGCAGGCTTGACACCATTCCACCCCGGAATTTGACCGGAAGGAGGTGAGAGCCATGCCGAACCTTCTGCTTGTGATATCCGGCGCATGTGTCGTCGCATTCGTGCTTCGCGAGACGCTGGAAGACCTGCAAAAGAAAAAAGACGACCATGACGGGCATCATGGTCGCTCTGGTAAGCAGGGCTAAATAAGGCAAAAGCCTGCTGCTGTACCCTGATTATAGCACGACGTCGGCCGCTCGTCAATGAGTTGGCCGTTTTTCTTGTAACGGCCTGCATTTTCCGCGTTCGGGTCGATTGACAAACCGGAGCGCGGAGAGTATAATCATAGAATATCGCAGTATGCCCGGAAGCAAACATTCCGGGCGCTCGTTTTGCCGCGCGGCAGCGCGCGCAAGGAAAAGGAGAGATGAACGATGTCTGACACCAAGCATGTGGTTGTTACCCGCGAAGGCCTTCAGCGCATGAAGGAAGAGCTTGAATACAAAGAGACTACCGAAAAAATGAAGGTCGCCGAGCAGCTCAAGGTTGCGATTTCCTACGGCGACCTGAGCGAGAACGCCGAATACGACGCGGCGAAGAACGATCAGGCTGTGCTCGAACAGCGCATTGCCGAATTGAAGGCCATGATCGAGAACGCCGTCGTCGTGGACGAGAGCAAGATCAGCACCGACACGGTCGGCTTCGGCACCCGCGTGACCATCGTTTACGAGGACGACCCCGACGAGGAGGAGACCTACACCATCGTCGGCACGTCCGAATCCGATCCGACCAACGGCAAGCTCTCCAACGAGTCCCCGGTCGGCGCGGCGCTCGTCGGCGCGCACGTTGGAGAGACGGTGGTTGCACAGACGCCGGGCGGCGCGCTGCGCATCAAGGTTATCGAAATTGCCCTGTAAGACGTGAAACGAACAGAAAGAGGAATCCATCGTGGCAGAAGAATTTGAAAAGCCGCAGTACAGCGAGCAGGAGCAGATTCGCCGCGCCAAGCTGGCGAAATACTGCGAAGAGGGACGCGATCCCTATACCATTACCCGCTTTGACCGCACCCACACCTCCGCCGAGGTGCTCAGCAACTTCGACGCGCTGGAGGGGAAGACCGTCCGCATCGCGGGCCGCATGATGAGCCGCCGAATCATGGGCAAGGCGTCCTTCGTTCACATGATGGACGGCGAGGGCCAGATTCAGGCGTATGTGCGCCGCGAGGATGTCGGCGAGGACGTCTATGCCGATTTCAAAACGATGGATATCGGCGACATTCTGGGCGTGGAGGGCGTTGTGTTCCGCACCAAGACCGGCGAGGTCTCTGTGCATGCCACGTCCCTGACGCTGCTGAGCAAATCCCTGCGTGTGCTGCCGGAGAAGTGGAACGGCCTGCGCGATCAGGATATGCGCTATCGCCAGCGCTATGTGGATACCATCGTCAACCCGGAGGTGAAGGACACCTTCATCAAGCGCAGCCAGATTCTCAAGGCGCTGCGCGAGTTCCTGGATGCGAAGGGCTTCCTCGAGGTCGATACCCCGGTGCTCCAGACCATCGAAATCGGCGCCAATTCCCGCTCTTTCGTCACCCATCACAACGCGCTGGATATTCCGATGTATCTGCGCATCGAGACGGAGCTGTACCTCAAGCGCCTGATTGTCGGCGGGTTTGACAAGGTCTACGAGGTCGGCCGCATCTTCCGCAACGAGGGCATGGACACGCGCCACAACCCGGAATTTACCTCCATCGAGCTGTATCAGGCCTATGCCGATTACAAGGAGATCATGGATCTGGTGGAGGAGATGTACATCTACGTCACAAAGAAGGTCTGCGGCACGCTCAAGATTCAGTATCAGGGCAAGGAAATCAACATGGAAGGCCCGTGGACGCGCCTGACCATGGCCGAGGCCGTCAAGAAGTATTCCGGCATGGATTACTACGCATGGGAAAGCGACGAGCAGGCGCGCAGGGAGTGCGAGGCGCGCGGCGTGCACGTCGAGCCGTATGCGGTCAAGGGCGAATGCCTGGAGGCCTGCTTTGATGAGTTCGTCGAGCCGAACCTGATTCAGCCGACCTTCATCACCGATTACCCGGTGGCGATTTCTCCGCTGGCCAAGCGCAAGAAGGACGAGCCGGACATGACCGAGCGCTTCGAGTTCTTCGCCAACTGCTCCGAGCTGGGCAACGCCTTCTCCGAGCTGAACGACCCGATTGACCAGCGCGGCCGCTTTGAATCCCAGGCCGCGGCCAAGCGCGCGCAAGGTCTGCACGCGGACGTGGACGAGGATTACCTCTGCGCGCTGGAATACGGCATGCCGCCGACAGGCGGTCTGGGCTTCGGCGTGGATCGTCTGGTGATGCTGCTGACGGATTCCGCGTCCATCCGCGACGTGCTCCTGTTCCCGACGATGAAGCCGCTGAACGCCTCCGCCGCGCCGTCCGCCAAGGATGAAGCCAAGACCGAGGCCAAGGAAGAGAACGCGGCGAAGGAAGTCGAGAAGCCCGCGATTGATTTCAGCAAGGTGCAGATCGAGCCGCTGTTCGCGGATTACGTGGATTTTGACACCTTCTCCAAGAGCGATTTCCGCGTGGTGAAGGTCAAGGCCTGCGAAGCCGTGAAGAAGAGCAAGAAGCTCCTGAAATTCGCGCTCGACGACGGAACCGGCACGGATCGCGTGATTCTGAGCGGTATTCACGACTACTATGCGCCGGAAGAGCTGGTCGGCAAGACCTGCATCGCCATCACCAACCTGCCGCCGCGCCCGATGATGGGCATTGATTCCTGCGGCATGCTGATTTCCGCCGTCCACCACGAGGACGGTCAGGAAAAGCTGAACCTGCTGATGGTAGATGACCGCATCCCGGCGGGCGCGAAGCTCTATTGATTTTAACATCATTTGAAAGTCTGATTTTTCCTGATTCGATGACGGGAAAAGTCGGGCTTTCTTATTTTGAAAAGAATACGCCATACGCCAATTTTACGCCAATTGATGCAAACCAATCCGTTCATCAGAAAGAAGCGTTATTCCCGTGCAAAAGAAGCGTATGGAAATTCTGACTTCAAAAAGCCGCCTGACAATGATATGTCCCCCCAATACTGGACACCCAGTATTGGGGGGACATATTATACTATTTCTCGTCTAAAATATAGATAGAATCCATTTTCTGCCCGTGATGCT
>UQNM01000007.1 GCA_900542395.1 uncultured Eubacteriales bacterium | reverse complement strand
CCCTCGGCGGAGGAAGCCCGAGCCATCAGCTCCTCCAGCCCCTCGACCATGTCGCTGGTCTCGGCGGAAATGGGCGTCGCCGCCACCTGCGGGCTCGTCTGCCTGAGCAGGTTTCCGTCGCTGTCTTCAATGGCCTCCACCAGATATGGCTTCATCAGCCGCCCGCCGTTGACCACCGCGCACGCCGCCGTAATCATCTGAATGGGCGTGACCGCGACGCTCTGCCCAAAGCCGATGCGCGCCAGATCGACGTTCTTCACCCGGCTCTGCCCGATGAGGATGCCGCCCGCCTCGCCGTATAGGTCGATCCCCGTGCGCCTGCCCAGCCCGAACGCATGCAGATATTGGTAAAACCGCTCGCTGCCCAGCCGCAGCGCAAGCTGCGTGAACACCGGGTTGCAGGAATTTTCCAGCGCCCGCGCCATCGTCTCCGCGCCGTGCGGCGCGCCCCAGCAGCGAACCGTGCTGCCGTCCACCGTGATCCTGCCCGAGCAGTAAAAGCCCTCCTGCGGGCTTGTCGCCCCGCAGTCGATCGCCGCGGCGGCCGTCAGCATCTTGAATGTCGAGCCCGGCTCGTAAACGTCGCTGAGCACAGTCAGGCGCATCAGCTCGTTGAGCCGATCCAGATCGTCTCTGGGCGGGTTCGCCGGGTCGTATGTCGGGTACATCGCCACGGCGAGCAGCGCGCCGGTGTTCACGTCCATGGCGATTGCCTGAACGCTCACCGCGTCGTTGACCCGCGCACATTCGCGCACGGCGCGCTCCACGGCGGCCTGAACGTCCCGGTCGATGGTCAGCCGCAGGGTGTTCCCCTGCTCGGCGGGCACGTAGAGCGTCACCCCGTCGGGAAGCGTCCGCGCCCTCGCGTCCACCTCGGTGATCATCTTCCCCGGTTTTCCGGCCAGAACGTCGTTGTATTGCAGCTCGAGGCCGCTCTGCCCCTCGCCGTCCACGTTGCACAGCCCCAGCGTCTGCGCCAGCAGCGTACCCATAGGATACCATCTACTCGCGTCTTCGTCAAATGTTATTCCGATTAAAGCCTCCGCGTCGGGGGAATTTCCGTTTTGCCGGATCGCCCGAAGCCTGTCCGCGTCCTCCCGCGAGAGCTGTCTGGCCAGCGTAACGGAGGCCGCCCTGCTGCCGGACAGCTTCTTTAGGATTGTCTCCTCGTCAAGCCCCAGCTCCCGCGCAAGCACCTTCGCCAGCGCGCCCGCGTCCTTCACGTCCCTCGGCCTTGCGGTCAGGATGAAGCTCGTCACGGACTGCGCCAGCAGCCTGCCGTTCGTATCCACAATGTCTCCGCGCCGCGCGGCCACCACGCCGCTGCGCGTCCATTGCTTCACGCCGCGGGCGGTCAGCTCCTTTTGCCGCACGATCTGCACATCGACAAGCCGCGCGCAAACGCAAAGAAAGAGGAGAAAGAATCCGCCCATCAGCAAGACCAGCCGCTTTCGTACGGTGGCTCCCGGTGAACGCAAGCCCTCTCACTCTCCAATATGAAACACATTGAGCAAACCCAGCAGGAAATCGAGGATTTCCATGTGCGTCTGACCGACTGTCTGTGCCTCTTCCCGCGCCTTTTTATCCGGCGCCTGAATGTAGATCGTTTCGGTTTGCGCGCGCTCGCGCCGCAGCATGCCCAGTTCGTTCTGCGCCAGATTGCGGATGCGCTCGCCGCTTCCGGCGATTTCAAGCTGCTGCGCCAGCTTTTCGTTTTCCTGCCGAAGCGTGATCGTCTGCGCCTGATAGCGCTCGATCGACCGCTGCGCGTTCACGCCGGAAACCATGTTGCGCCCCCACGCCGCGGCCATCACCAGCATCGTCGCCGCGAGCATGGCGCAGACGGCCACGCCCTTGCGATCCCGCCGAATCTCCGCCAGCAGCCGGTCAATCGGCCCGAGCTGCTTTCTGGCGGCCGTCTTGCGCGCGGACGCGCGCCTCTGCATCTCCGGCGCGGCCGTTTGCAGCGCCGGGTCCGGCGTATCGCGCCACGGCCTTTCACTGCGGTAGCCCGCCCTGTTCAAATCGCGCAAGTTTTCCCTTGCGGAACCGGCCGGGTCGGCGGAAATATACAATTCTCTTTCATCCGCCGCCGAGTGCGCGCGCTTTTCGGCATAGCCCGCGCTGACGTAGCGCCCGCGGCTGACCCGCATCGTCCGTGTTCCTGTCATCATTGTATTCCCCCTTCCCGCCGTCAAGAACCGCGCTTTCGCGTTCCGCGCTTAAACGGTATCTATGCCCGCGCCGCGCTTTTAAGACGGGTATTTTTCGTAAACGTAATCCACCAGCGAATCGAATTCGTCCTCCGTCTGCGCCTCCATCTTGGCGTAGACCTCGGCGTCCCAGACCTCGATATAGTGGTTCAGGCCGACGAAAACGATGTCTCGCGTCAGGCCGATCTTCGCGCGCAGCTTGGCCGGGATCAATACGCGCCCCTGCGCGTCCATGCTGTTTCCGGAAAAAGAGACGCTCATCAGGTAGCGCTCGTATTGCAGCCCGATTTTATCCATCGGGTTGATATGTGAAAGCCGCTCAAGCTGGCCGTCCCAATCCGCCTTGGGATAAATCGCGACGGCCGTTCTTGTCGGGTTGATGGTGATCGTGAAATTTTCGCCCAACGCTTCTCGGAAGGAGGCAGGAATGATGACGCGGCCTTTTCCATCCAGCGAGTGTTCGAACGAACCGGAAAACGCCATGTAAGCCATGCTGCACATCCCTCCTTCCCCAACTCAACCACTTTGCTCCCTTTCCTAATTACTTTACACCATTTCCCTCCACTTTTCAAGCGTTCGTCGATGAAGAATTTGCTAAATCGTCAAAAACTGTGTAACAAATGCGTAACATATCCCGTTCGTTTAACAATCGGCGTTTTATTCCGCGCGTTCTGGCTCTTTTTCACGCTCTTTTCTTTTGGTTCAAATCCGTGTATAATGGAGATTAACGATTCAACCGCCGCAGAAGAAAGCGAGGATGCGCAGCCATGGAAACAATCGAAGCCTTTGCCGATGAAACGGTATTCCGAAACGACGAAAACGGGTATACCGTTCTGGTGGTCAAGGCGGGCAAATCGCGCGTCTCCGCCGTGGGCGTCATGCCGCCGGTCACATCGGGCGAAAAGCTCCGCATCACCGGCGAATGGACGGAGCACCCGGTCTACGGCCGCCAGATCAAGGTGCAGAGCCTTGAAATCGAGCAGCCGACGACCCTGTCCGGCATTGAAAAATACCTGTCCAGCGGCATGATTCGCGGCGTCGGCCCGGCGACGGCCAAGCTGCTCATCCGCGCCTTCGGCGAAAAGACGCTCGACGTGCTCTATTCCGAGCCCGAAAGGCTGCTGGAGGTATCGGGCATCGGCGAAAAGCGCGCCCGCATGATTCAGGAAAGCTATGCCGAGCAGGCGCAGCAGCGCGAGGCCATGGTCTTTTTGCAGAGCTACGGCGTCACCCCCGCGCTGGCCGTCAAAATCTACAAGCGATACGGCGAAAACGTGCGGCAGGTCATCACCCGCAATCCCTATCGCCTCGTGGAGGACGTGGAGGGCATCGGCTTTAAGACGGCCGACCGCATCGCCGCCTCGCTGGGCATCGAGCAGGATAGCGAATACCGCCTCAGCGCGGGCGTGAAATACACGCTTTCGGATGCAACCGCCGTCGCCGGGCACTGCTATCTTCCCCGGCCGGAGCTCGCTTTAGCCGCGCGGCGCATCCTCGGCAACGACCCCGATCTGATCGAGCGCACCATCGACAGCCTGATTCTCTCGCACGAAATCGCCGCGCAGATTCTGCCGGGCGACGACGATGAGGACGTCGTCGCGCTCTATCTGCCCTCGACCTATCGCGCCGAAAGCGAGGTCGCGCGCCGCCTGCGGGAGATGATCGACGCCATGCCGGATACGATGGCAACCGACCTGTCCGCGCAGATCGACGAGCTGGAGCGCGTGGAGGGCATCGCCTTTCACGCCCAGCAGCGGCAGGCCATCGAAACCGCCGTCACCAGCGGCATGACCGTCATCACCGGCGGCCCCGGCACGGGCAAAACGACGATCATCAAGTGCATCATCAAGCTGCTCAGCGTCCACGGCGATATCGCGCTGGCCGCGCCGACCGGCCGCGCCGCCAAGCGCATGAGCGAGGCCTGCGGCATGGAGGCCAAGACGCTCCACCGCCTGCTGGAATACGGCGGCGAGGAGGGCGACTTCGCCCGCACGCAGGATAATCCGCTGGAATACGACGCGCTCATCATCGACGAAATGTCCATGGTGGATATCTTCCTGATGCGGTCGCTTCTGCGCGCGCTCGTCCCCGGCACGCGGCTGATTATGGTCGGCGACGCGGATCAGCTCCCCAGCGTCGGCGCGGGCAACGTGCTGCGCGACATTCTGGACAGCGGCGCGATTCCCTCCGTCCGCCTGACCGAGATTTTCCGGCAGGATGAAAAGAGCATGATCGTCTACAACGCCCACCGCATCAACCGCGGCGAAGCGCCCCGGCTCAACGCGAAGGGCAGCGACTTTTTCTTTGAGCGCGCCGTCTCCCCGTCCGACGCGGCGAAGCGCATCGTCGCGCTCTGCGCCTCCCGCCTGCCGAGCTTCCTGCACCTCGATCCCGTCCGGCAGATGCAGGTGCTCAGCCCGACCAAGAAGGGCGAATGTGGCGTATGGATGCTCAACCAGCTCTTGCAGGCGGAATTCAACCCCGCCGCCCCCGGCAAACACGAACGTGTGCGCGGCGATACCACCTTCCGCGAGGGCGACAAGGTGATGCAGACGCGCAACAACTATCAGCTCAAGTGGCAGAAGGAAGGCGTGTTCGGCACGGAGGAAGGGCAGGGCGTTTTCAACGGCGACATCGGCTTCATCGTCTCCATCGACCCGCAGGAGCACGTGATGAGCGTGCAGTTTGACGACGAGCGCGTGGCCGAATACGAGGGCGCGGACGTGGACGATCTGGAATTGGCCTACTGCATCTCCGTGCACAAAAGCCAGGGCAGCGAATTCCCCGTCGTGGTGATGCCCGCCGTCGGCGGCCCTCCGATGCTGCTGACGCGCAACCTGTTTTATACCGCCGTCACCCGCGCGCGCCGCATGGTGATGATCGTCGGGCGCGAATCCGCCATCGACCAGATGATCGCCAACGTCAACACGCGCCGCCGCTACAGCGCCCTCTGCTGGCGGCTCCAGCAGGTGATGAGCCTGTGACGCGCCCGTAAAGCCCGTAAGGAAAGGAGCTGCCGCCATGTCCCGGCTTGATTTGCGCCTGCTTCGCGCGCTGGACGATTGGCTGTTTCCCGAGCGCGTCGCCTGCCTGTGCTGCGATGCGGCGCTGGGCGACGACGATCAGAGCGGCCTGTGCCCCGGCTGCGCGCAGGCGCTTTCCCGCCTCGCCGGCGAAATCGAGGGGCTTCCGCCGCCCGCGGGCATTGACAAGGCGTTTGCCGCATTTCCCTACGCCGACCAGCCGCGTCAGTTGATTTTGATGCTCAAATTCAACAGCGTGCGCGCCGCCGCACTTCCGCTGGCCCGCGCCATGTCGTCGCTCCCGCTCGGGGTCTACGACGCGCTGGTGCCCGTGCCGACCACGCGCCGCCGTCTGCGGCAGAGGGGCTTCAATCAGGCGCAGCTTCTGGCCGAGCGTCTCGGCGAAATCTGGGGCATGCCCGTCCTTCCCGCGCTCTCCCGCCGGGATGAGCACGCGGCGCAGACGAAGCTGAGCGCCGAAAACCGCCGCCGCAACCTCGAAGGCTGCATGGAGGCGGATTCCGCCGTCCGCGGTCTGCGCGCTCTGGTGGTGGACGACGTGCTGACCACCGGCTCCACCGCGTCGGAAGCCGCAAGGGCGCTTCTCGCCGCGGGCGCGGCGCGGGTCGGGTTGGTTACGGCGGCAAAAACGGCTGACGATAAGGGCGGCGCATTGTTTGCGCCCACGCGGGAGCTGCCCTCTTTTGTGCAGGTTCTACGCGGAAAATAAGAAACTTTGTAAAAGCGCTTGCAATTTTTTCAGTTTGCGCTTATAATGGCGTAGGATGATTCATTCGGGTCTGTGGTTGAAAGTCGATGCCAGTCGCAGGCAAAACGATCCACGTAATCCGGCCAAAGCGCCGGGGAGCATGGTGCGGCTTAGAAGTAAGTCCGTCCAGGTTATATTCTGAGAGGGTCAGTAGTGGGGCACCAAGGTGTATGAGCGAACGCTCCTGACGGCGAGTGTGGGGTCAAAGACCAGGTCAGCCGGAAGTTTCATGCCGATTTCTATTTTTTTATTTTTTTCGGAGGGGAATATCCCATGTATCAGGACAAGACTTTGACCTGCAAAGACTGTGGCCAGGAATTTGTGTTCACCGCTGGTGAGCAGGAGTTCTACGCGGAGAAGGGCTTCCAGAACGAGCCGACCCGCTGCAAGGCCTGCCGCATCGCCCGCAAGAACAGCCGCCCGGCTAACGGTGAGGCTCAGCAGCGCGAAATGTACGAGACCACCTGCGCGCAGTGTGGCGCTCCGACCCGCGTGCCTTTCATCCCGAAGAACGACCGACCCATCTATTGCAGCGAGTGCTATGCTTCCCGCCGTGCTTCCCGCTATTGATTGATGAAATAAGTCCCGCGCCGAAAAGCGCGGGGCTTTTTTGTTTACAGGAAGTCATTGCCTGAGCAAAAACCACGCAAGGCGCTAGATTTCCAAATGAATCTGCCGCATGATTTCGCCGTAATCCGGCGCCGCCAGCGTGAACGTCAGCCGGTTTTCCGCCGTCTGCGGCTTTTCAAGCGCCCGGATGAGCGCGCGCATGCCGTCGCCGGTCAGGCAAATCCGCGTCGGGGCGCTCGGCTCTCCGTCCCCCTCCGGCAAGGCCGCCCACGTCGCTGCGCCGACGATTCCATCGACCGCAAGGCCGCTCTTTTTCTGGAATTTCCGAACGGCCTCCCGTGTCTTTGCGCCGAATTTGCCGTCCGCCGCGTCGTTTAAGAAGCCCAACGTTTGCAGCGCCGTTTGCAGCGCGCGCACATCCTCACCGCTGCTGCCCATGCGCAGCGTCCGTCTCGGCTTGAGCGGCGTTTCCTCCCCTGCGTCTTCCCCCGCGTCCTCCTGCGCGTCGTAATCCACCGCCAGCCGCGCCCAGTGCGTGAACGTCGTTCCGCGAATCGGCCGGTGCACCACGCCGTAGGCGTGCCCGCGCGCGTCCACCTCTTCCCCATGGCCGACGCTCACGCCGGTGTGCGTCATGCGCCCGTCGCGCATCGTGAACAGAAAAATTCCGGCCTCGTCCGGCAGGGTGTCGATCACGTCCTTTTCCTTCCAGATTCCCGCCGCGCGCCATTGGCTCGTCGCCCCGCTGGGCAGGCTGACCCCGGCGCGCCGCGCCACATCCCGCGTCAGTTGGGCGCAGTCGTAACAGGGCTTCCCGATCCACTTTCTGCCGTATCGCTCAATCTGTCCGGCATAGGCCGGGTATTGCCGCATCTGCTGTTCCATCCGCGCGCGCGTGCAGATCCAGCCCGTCGCGCCGTAAATATAGCCGCAGCCCACAAGCGCCAGCGCCCGAGCCGTCATTGCGTCTCTTTTCGAAGGCATACAAAAACCCCCTTTCCTTCCATTTTACGAAGGAAAGGGGGCGTCTGTTTATGCTTTTTCCCTGACCCATTGCCGGAGCGAGGCGAACATCGCGTCCTCCCCCTCGTCGCGCAGCTGGGTCAAAAAGCGCGCGAGCAGCGCCTGCGTGTCC
Source organism: uncultured Eubacteriales bacterium (assembly GCA_900542395.1). Lineage (GTDB taxonomy): Bacteria > Bacillota > Clostridia > Christensenellales > Aristaeellaceae > Ventricola. The sequence goes on along the minus strand of UQNM01000007.1, from coordinate 37,465 downwards.
GGATGCATATGGTCGTGCATCTTGCCGCGCTGCAAATACGCCAGCGGGCAGGCGTCCGTATATCGCTCGCCGTTGTAGATCTTGCTGGCGGCGATTCGGTCGCAGATCATCTCCGCCATGTACCTTCTGGGCATCGGCACGGGCACATAGCGCATCTGCGCCATGCTGTAATCCGTCCAATATTCCCAATGGTGGCGGTTGCGCCCCTTGTGGTGCATCCACGCGAGCGAATAGCCCAGCGTCCGCCGCTCGTCCTCCGTCGGCGAATGGGTGCCGTCGAAGAATTTCACGCCCTGCCAGAATTCCGTCGGGCTGTATTTGGATAGGTCGTGCCGCAGCCCCTGCCAAAGGATGCCCGCTCTGGCGCAGTGCGCGATCACCCGGTGGCGGTGGCGCGTGACGGTGCTCAAATGTCCCCAGAATTTCTGAAAACCGTTCATTCGCCCACCTGCCCCGCGTCCAGCACCTCGTCGCAGATTGCGCCGCCCAGACAGACCTCGCCCTGATAAAAGACCATGCTCTGCCCCGGCGTGACGGCGCGCTGGCGTTCCCTGGCGGTCACGAGCACCTGCCCGTTTTCGCGCACGCTGACGTGCACCGCCTGATCCGGCTGACGATAGCGGTATTTGCAGGTGCAGTCAAATTCGCCCGCGGGCGCCTCGCCGGATATCCACGTCGCGTCCGTGCCGACGGCGTTCTTGCTGTACAGCAGCGGATGATCCGCGCCCTGCGTGACGATCAGCTCGTTATGCGCCATATCCTTGGCGAGGACGAACCAGCGTTCGCCGTTGCCCGCGCCGCCGATGCCCAGCCCGCGCCGCTGGCCGAGGGTATAATACATCAATCCGTCGTGACGGCCGACGACCTTGCCCTCCAGCGTCCGCATATCGCCGGGCTGCGCGGGCAGGAACTGCTGCAAAAACGGCTTGAAATGCCGCTCGCCGATGAAACACACGCCCGTGGAATCCTTCTTTTTGCTGTTGGCCAAACCGGCTTCCTCCGCGATTTCGCGCACCTGCGCCTTGGTCAGGCCGCCGACCGGGAACATCGCCTTTTCCAGCGCGTTCTGCCCGAGCATATAGAGGAAGTAGCTTTGGTCTTTGTTTCCGTCCGCGCCGCGCAGAAGCAGCTTCTTGCCGTCCGCCGCGTCGCCGAGCTGGCAGAAATGCCCCGTCGCCAGCCTGTCCGCGCCGAGCTTCATCGCAAAATCCAGAAACGCCTTGAATTTGATCTCCCGATTGCAGAGCACGTCGGGGTTCGGCGTTCGCCCGCGCCGGTATTCGTCCAGAAAATAGGAAAACACGCGGTCGTAATATTCCTTGACGAAATTGACGGCGTAATACGGAATATCGATCTTTTCGCAGACGCCGCGCACGTCCGCCCAGTCCGTTTCGCTGGTGCAGACGCCGTTGTCGTCCTTCTCTTCCCAGTTTTTCATAAACACGCCGATGACCTCATGCCCGGCGCGTTTGAGCAGGAGCGCGGCCACGGAGGAATCCACGCCGCCGGACATGCCCACCACGATTCTTGCCATTTTACCTCCTGAAGCGCGTCCTTCTTTTGAAAAAAGTTACACGTCCAGCCGATTGAGCCGTTCGTCCAGCCCGTCGAGCATCTCCTGCGTCACCCGCTCGATGCTCTGCGCGGCATTGACCGTCATCACGCGCTTTTCCTGCCCTGCAAAGAGCCGCTCATACGCCTGACCGGTGCGGCTGAAGAAATCCGCCTTCTGCCGTTCGAGCCTGTCTGGTTCGGATGCGCTGAGCCTGCGGGAGAGCGCCGCGTCGGCGGGCATGCGCAGGTACACGGTGATATCCGGCATGGTTCCGCCGACCGCCATCGCGTTGAGCGCCGCGACCTCCTCCATGCCCAGCTGCCGCCCCGCGCCCTGATAGGCCACGGAGGAATCGACAAACCGATCGCACACCACCGCGTCGCCGCGAAGGAGCGCCGGGCGAACCACCGCGCGGACGTTCTGCGCGCGGCTGGCCGCGTACAGATAGGCTTCCGTCTCGTTGCGCATCTCCTTGTTCATCGGGTCGAGCACCAGCTCGCGGATCTTCTCGGCCACCGCGTCGCCGCCCGGTTCGCGCGTCTGCGTCACCCGCCAGCCGAGCTTTTGCAGGTGGCCGGTGAGCGCCGCGCGCTGGGTCGTCTTGCCGCAGCCGTCCACGCCCTCCATGGAGATGAACACGCCGCGCGCTCTGGGCGCGTCGCCGAGCAGAATGTTTTCCAGCTCCGCCACGTCGTGCGCAATGTGCGTCGCCCGGGCGGCGGTCAGCTCGTCCTCCGTGCCGTAGCCGTAACAGACGCCGATGGTATCCACGCCGTTCGCCTGCCCGCCCTCGATGTCAAAGCAGCGGTCGCCGACCATCACGACGCGGCCGCCGAAGGCCTCCACGCCCCGGCGGACAAGCGCCGCCTTGCTGGAATCCTTGTTGTTCATCCCCGGCCCGATCACATCGTCCAGATACGGCGCAAGGCCGAATTTTTGAGCGATGCGCTCGGCGAAAACCTGCGGCTTCGCGGTGACAATCGCCACGCGCGCGCCGTTCTTTTTCAGGCTCCGAAGCAGCGACGGAATACCGGCATATACCTCGTTTTCCGCCCAGCCGACGCGCTCAAAGCGCTCGTGATAGTGGTCAATCGCCTGATTGGCCTGCTCCTCCGTCATGCCGACGACCTTTCGGAAGGAATCATACAGCGGCGGGCCGATGAACACCTTGAATTGCTCCTGCGTAAAGCCGGTAAAGCCCATCTTCTCCGCCGCGTAAATCGCGGTCTTGGTGATACCCTCCTCCGACTTGGTGAGCGTTCCGTCCAGATCAAAAAGAACCGTCGTATACTGCATCGTTTACTCCTGCTCGCTTTTTCTGCGGCGTCTGGCCGCGGGCTGTTCCCCGCCTTCCGCGGGTTTCTCCGGCTTTTCGCCTTTTCTTTCCCCGCGCGCCGCTTTTTGTTTTTTGATTTCGTCCGCGGCGGTCTGCGCTTCCTCGCGGCTGACCAGCGGCGTGACGTGGGTATACAATTCCGGGAAGGCGCGTTCAAGCGCCTGCGCGTAGAGCGTCGTCACCTTCGGGCGCGTCTGCCTGTCGTCCAGACCGAACCGCTCGCCCAGCGCCTCGCGCAGTGCGCCGCACATCGCCTCGTCCGGGCGGAACACACACGCGCGCCGCTGGGTATCCGCCTCGTCAAACACAATCGCATAGCCCGCGTCGTCATGCGCGTGGCCGCGCGCGATCTTCCGCGCCAGACCGGCGGAAAACAGGCTCGCACGCCACGCCGCCTTCATGCGCGCCGTCGGCTTGGCCTCGTTGTCGATCACCGTCACCTGACGATAGCACACGTGCAGCCGCTCGCCCGCGCAAATCGGGCGCACGGCGATGATGTGATTCAGCGGAATTTCCACCACGCTGGTCGTGCTGTCGCCCAGCTTGCGCTCCAGCACGAGTGTTTCCTGCTTGAGCGTGTACGCGCTGGAAGCGACCGTCCGCCGCATAAACAGCGCCAGCGTCATCACCGCGTAGAGGTAAAACAGCACGTTGAGCAGCCCCATGCCCGTCGCCGCAATCAGCAGATTGCAGACAATCTGCGCCAGCGCGAGCCGCAGCACGACGGAAGCCACGCCCAGCGCAAATCCCTTGCCCGTCACCGGACGTGCCCGGTTCACCTGCTGCGCGCGAATTTCCTCCACCATCGTCCGTGTCCCCCTGTCAATCGTCCGCCAGACCGTTTTCTTCCATGAAATTCTGTCGGGCTTCCATGTATGCGTCCAGCATCTGCGCGATTCTGCCGATTTCGCCGTCGTCCTCAAGGCCGTCGGTCATTTCGGCGAAGAGTGCTTCAAATGCGTCGTCCTCGTCGTATTCGCCCTCGCCCATCAGTCCGTCGTCGTCGAGCACCCCGGTTTCATGCATATAGCGCATGTCCGCCTCGATAGCGCGCCGCGCGAAAGCCGCCGCCGCGTCGGGCGCGGCTTTCGCCGCCTTGCCGATGGCTTTGCCGATCTGGCGGACGGCCGCGTCGAGGTCATAGCCCTGCATCACATTGTCCATGCTCAGCCCTCTTCGCTCAGCAGGTTCTGATACTGCATCACCAGTTCCGCGAAGTAATCCAGCGCGTCGCAGACCGGCTTCGGCGTGGACATATCCACGCCTGCGACCTTCAGCTCCTCGATCGGGGCCATGCTGCCGCCCAGCGTCAGGAACCGGCGATAGGCCGCCAGCTTCTCCTTGTCGCCGTCGAGAATCCCGCGGGAGAGCGTCACTGCCGCGCAGAAGCTCGTCGCATACTTATAGACATAGAACGAATTATAGAAGTGCGGGATGCGCATCCACTCGTAGGCCACTTCCCGATCGACCTTGCACGCGCCGCCGTAATAGAGCTTGTTGAGGTCGTAATACATCGCGCTCAGGCTGTCGCGGGTCAGGCTCTCGCCGCTTTCCGCCATGCAGTGCGCCTTGTACTCGAACTCCGCGAACATCGTCTGGCGGAACACCGTCGTGCGGAAATGCTGGAGCAGCGAACCGATCAGCGCGATCTGCGCCTGCTTATTGCCCGCGTACTGCTCGCGCAGGTATTCGGAGAGCAGGATCTCGTTGCAGGTGGAAGCCACCTCGGCGACGAAGATCGTGTAATCCGCCTTGGCGAACGGCTGATTCTTGTTGGAATAGAAGCTGTGCATCGCGTGGCCCATCTCGTGGCACAGGGTGGACAGGCCGTCATACGTGTTCTTGTGGTTGAGCAGCACATAGGGCGTGGTGCGGTACGCGCTGCCGCAGCTATACGCGCCGGAACGCTTGTTCTTCGTCTCGTACACGTCGATCCAGCGCTCCGGGAGTGCGCGGCTCGCGTCCTTCACGTAATCCTCGCCCAGCGGCTTGACCGCTTCCAGGAACACCTTGAACGCTTCCTCGACGTCCATGCCGATTTCAAAACTGTTCTCCGCTTCCGCGTACAGGTCGTACATGTGCAGAACCGGCACGCCGAGCTGCTCCTTCTTGACGGAAAGATACTCGTTCAGCGTCCCGATGCCGCCGTGCACCGCCTCGATCAGGCTGTCGTACACCTTTTCGTCGATCTCGTCCGGGAACATGGCGGCCTGACGGCTGCTGTCAAAGTGATGCGCGCGGCTGTTGAAGATATCGGCCTTGACCTGACCGGCGTAGGTCGCGGCAATCGTGTTGCCGAACTTGTTGTAGCCGTTCATAATGTTGGTATAAGCCGCCTTGCGCACGGCGCGATCCTTGCTGGAGAGCAGGGAGAGCAGGCGCGCGTCCGTCAGCTGCACCTTTTCGCCGTTTTCGCCGCGGGTCTTGCCCAGATTCATATCGGCGTAGGAGAGCATTTCATAGGCAGTCGCCGATGCGTTGCAGGCGTCGCTCGCCATGGCCATCAGCTTTTCCTCGCTGGCCGTCAGCGTGTGCGCCTTCATGCGCAGCACGCCGGAGAGATAGCGGTCGTATTCCGCAAACGCCGGGTCCGCGATCATCTTCTCGATTTCGCCCTCTTCAAGCGCCAGCAGCTCCGGCTCCATGAACGAGCAGGCCGCCGCCACAACGCCCGCCAGCGTGCCCGCGCGGTCGCTCATCGCCTGATATTTCGCGTTCGTGCTGTCCTCGTTGTTTTTCATCATCGCATACGCATGCAGCGCGAAAAACGTCTCGTCCATCCGCATCATCGCGGTCAGCGCGTCGAGCACGGCCTCGCGCCCATGGCTCAGCGTGCCCGCGCGCTTGGCAAACGCCTCGGCCTGCGCCTTGACGGCGGCAAAAGCCTCTTCCCACGCCTCGTCGCTGGCGTAAATCCGGGTCAAATCCCACGTATAGCGCGGGTCAACGGTCTCTCTGGTCAGTTCCTTTTCCATATGTCAAACACCCTTTCTGCACGTTTTAATTTTTCAGGCTCTGGAGCGGCGCGGGGATGCGTCCGCCGCGCGCGATAAAGGCCTCCGCCGAATACGGGCTGACGCGCATGATGGGCGCGCGCCCGAACAGGCCGCCAAATTCCACCTCGTCGCCGACCGTCTTCCCCGGCGCGGGGATGATGCGCACGGCGGTCGTCTTGCTGTTGACCATGCCGATGGCCGCTTCATCCGCAATGATGGCGGCAATCGTCGAGGCCGGCGTATCGCCCGGCACGGCGATCATGTCCAGACCGACCGAACACACGCAGGTCATCGCCTCCAGCTTTTCCAGGCTGAGCGCCCCGCGCGCGGCGGCGTTAATCATGCCGATATCCTCGCTGACCGGGATAAACGCGCCGGAAAGGCCGCCGACATGGCTCGAAGCCATCACGCCGCCCTTCTTCACCGCGTCGTTGAGCAGCGCCAGCGCCGCGGTCGTGCCGTGGCAGCCGCAGACCTCAAGCCCCATCTCTTCGAGGATGTGCGCCACGGAATCGCCCATCGCGGGCGTGGGCGCAAGGGAGAGATCGACGATGCCAAACGGCACATTCAGCCGCGCGGAAGCCTCTCTGGCGATCAACTGACCCACGCGCGTGATCTTGAACGCCGTGCGCTTGATCGTCTCGGCCACCACGTCAAACGGCTGCCCCTTCGCCTCGTTTTCCAGCGCGCGCTTGACCACGCCGGGGCCGGAAATGCCCACGTTGATGCAGCAGTCGCCCTCGCCCGGCCCGTGGAACGCGCCCGCCATAAACGGGTTATCCTCCACGGCGTTGGCAAAGACGACCAGCTTCATGCAGCCGGAAGCGTCCGTGTCCGCTGTCGCGGCGGCGATATCCTTCACCGCCTGCCCGCACAGGCGAACCGCGTCCATGTCAATGCCCGCGCGCGTGGACGCCACGTTGACCGACGAGCAGACGCGCTCCGTCGTGGAGAGCGCCTCCGGCAGGGACGCGATCAGCGCGCGATCCGAGGCGGTCATGCCCTTCTGCACCAGCGCGGTGTAGCCGCCGATGTAGTTCACGCCCGTCTCCTTCGCCGCGGCGTCCATCGCGCGCGCGACCACCACGGGATCGCCGCAGGCCGCCGCCACAAGGCTCGCGGGCGTGACGGAAATGCGCTTGTTGACAATCGGAATACCGAACTCGCGTTCCAGCGCCTCGCCCGTCCTGACCAGATCCTTCGCCTGCGTGGTGATGCGGTCGTAGACGTTCCGATAGAGAATATCCCGATCCGGGTGCACGCAGTCATAGAGCGAAATGCCCATCGTTATCGTGCGGATATCGAGCTTTTCCTCGGTAATCATCCGCACCGTCTGTAAAATTTCAGATGTATTGATCATCTCGTTCCTCCATCAGATGCGGTGCATCGCGTCGAAGATTTCGCTGCGCTGAATCCGAACCTGAAGCCCGAGCTCCGCGCCCAGCGTGGAAAGCGCCGCGGAGAGCGCGTCAAAATCGCTGAGCGAAACATCCACAATCATCATCATGTTGAACATGCCGGAAAGCACCGTCTGAGAGATATCCAGGATGTTCGCGTTGTGCGCGGCCAACGCCGCGCTCACACGGGCGATAATGCCGATGGTATCGTTGCCGACGACGGTGACAACCGCCTTATTCTTTTTATCCATGGGAATTTCCTCCTCTGCTCTGCGCATGCCTGCTCGCCCGGTCGGCGGCAAAACCTGCCCCTTATTGTACCGCGTGGCGGGGAAAAAAGCAACCGCTCATTGCGCGTCGATCAGGCGCATGCAGCAGGCCGCAACCTCCTGCGGCGTGTCGCACAGGCAATCCGCCCCGGCCAGCTCCTCCCGATCGCCCATGCCGTAGGTCACGCCGATGGCGTAAGCGCCCGCTGCGCGCGCGTTTTCGATATCCGTCACGCGGTCGCCGACGACAATCACAACCGTCGCGCCCGTTTCGCCCTGCCACTGGCGGATTCGCTGCGCCTTGGTCACGCCGCTGACAAAGCCGCTGTGCAGCGCGATATACGGCGATAGCGCGAAGGTTTCGATGCAGGCCTCGCAGTATCGCTGGCTTCCGTTGGTCAAAATGGCCAGCGTCGCGTGGGGCGCCAGCTCGTCAAGCATCCGAATCGTGCCGGGGAACATGCGCCCCATCGTGCGCGTCAGCTCCACGTCGTTCTGATCGACCAGCTTATCGTACAGCTCGCGCCTGTCCGGCCCGATGCCCATCACGCGGCAGACCTCGTCCGCGTCCGGCCCGTTGAAGCTGTCCGCCAGCTCATCGGTGATCATGCCGTACCCCATCATCGCAAACACGCGCTTATAGCTTTCGCGCGCCATATCGCGGCTGTCCGCAATCGTTCCATCCAGATCAAAGACGATGAGCGCCGGGTGCTTTGCCGCGCGCAGATAAGCGCCGCATCCTTCCCCGCCGTGCATTCTCGTAGATTCCAACCCGCTCGGCCTCCTTTATTTTTGAGTGATTTATGGGATGATTCCAGCCCCGTTTTTTGTGAAACGGCCAAATTCTTCCGTTCGACCCTGTTCGACAAAGGTTTCGGTTGAGCCGCTCCCCGAACTCTGTTATCATACATGTACTCCATCAGGAATATGCGCCGCATCGGCTCCCGCCGCGCCCGCTTGGCCGCAAAGGCTGGCCGGGTGCGGCCGATTGCACATTCCCATCCGTTTCAGAGAGGAGCACTTTATGCCGCCACTTTATACGCTTTCCTTCCAGCGTTCCATGCTGGAAAACGCATATCTCTGCGTCGATGACGACGATCTGCTGTTTATGAGCCAGAGCCTTGACCAAATGATTCTTCGGGCGCAGCGCGTTCGGAAAGCCAACTTCCGCCGGCTCGCGCTTTGCGCCAGAAGGCCGCATCAGCCGCGCGCCTCCTTGATAACGCCCTTTCGGTAAGCCGTAATCAGCCGCATCAGGTCGTCAATGCGGCAGCGCAGATCCTCGCCGTCATCCGTGTCGTCGATCAGCAGGCGATGCGGCATCCGCTTGACCAGGCTCTGCACGGAATGAATGTCCTGCTCGGCGGAAATCGCCGCCGCCGTCGATTCAAACGGCTGGTGCGCGACCAGGTTCAATTCGTGCGAGGTGAAGATGAGCGTGTACCCCGCGATACCTGTCACCGGCTGATACGCGCGGGATAAGCCGCCATCGATGACGAGCAGGCGGCCTCCGGCGCGAATCGGGCTTTCGCCCTGACCGAGCTTGACCGGCACATGGCCGTTGATGATGAACCCCGAATCGGATAAGCCGAATTCGCCGAGAATCCGCAGCGCGGTCTGCTCGTCGTTCTGGAAATCGTAATAGGGGTTTTTGTTTTCACCGTGCGTCGCCTTGTCCGCGACGAAATAGCGCTCGAACGTCGCCATCTTGTCCTTGCCGAACAGCGGCGAATTGGGGCCGCTGCCCAGATACCACAGAAAGTCCTGCCCGTCCTCGCGCTCCAGCGTGCCCGGCGTGGAGAAATAGCCCTGACGCGCCTTGACGTCTGCCGCGTCAATCGCCTCGCGCCCGCGCAGCGCCTCGTCCGTATGGACGGGAACCGCCGCGAAATCGCCGTTTTTCTCCATCGGGATGCAGCCGTGGTAGAGCAGATTGCCGTTGCAGCGCAGATACATGCCGCCCGCGCTGTATAAAAACTGAACGTGCCGCTGGAGCTTTTCGGAATGGGCAAATTCCAGCACCATGCGCTCCATCACCTCGCGTTCGAGCGGCGTGAGCGCATACGGATCGGCGGGGTCAATCGTCGGGAACGCGCAGCTTCGCAGCGGATACGCCTTTCCGTCGATCTCCACCGTCCTGTTTTCAAAATCAATGTGGTGCAGAATCCGGCGGCTCTCCATGCGGTATTCCGGATGGCGGCTGAGCAGCTGCCCTTCGAGCTTGAATTGCAGAATGGCGGCGGCCTTGTGCATGCGCGCCAGCTCCATCTCGTCCTCGTGCAGCTCTTCGCCGTTGTCGCGCGGCAAAAACGCCTCGCACAGGTCATCCGCATAGCAGGCAGCGGCCAGCGTCGCCAGCGGGCGCAGCGAAATGCCATAGCCGACTTCGAGCGTTTCCAGATTGCCGTATTTCACGGAGGTCACGATCACCTGCGCGATGCAGGCCTCCGAGAGCGCCGCCGCGCCCATCCACGCGATGTCGTGGTTGCCCCACTGCACATCGACCTGATGGTAGTTTTCCAGCGCGTCCATAATCAGATCGGCGCGCGGCCCGCGGTCAAAGATATCGCCGATGATGTGCAGCCTGTCGATGGCCAGCGCCTGAATCACGCCGCTGAGCGCGATAATCATCGCGTCGGACTGCCCAGTTTCCAGGATGGATTGCATCACCTCGCGGTAATAGCCCTCCTTGTCCGGCGTATTGTCGCTGAGCAGCATTTCCTCCATCAGCGCGCCCATCCCTCTGGGCATCGCGTCGCGCACGCGCTTGCGGGTGTATTTCACCGAGCACATGCGGCAGACCTCGAGCAGCCGATAGATCGTCAGCCGGTACCATTCCGCGTTGACAATCCCCTGCTTTTTGAGCAGCGCCAGCTTCTCGTCCGGGTAATAGATCAGCGTGGAGAGCATGTCCCGCTCGTGGCTGGACAGAATATCGCCGTATAGGTCGTTGATCTTGCGCTTGATGACGCCGCTCGCGTTATGCAGAATATGCAGGAAGGCGGCGTGCTCTCCGTGAAGATCCGAAAGGAAATGCTCGGTGCCCTTGGGCAGGCGCAGCACGGCGCGAAGATGCGCCACCTCGGCGGACGCCTCCTGAATGGTTCGATACTGCTTGCGCAGCAGCTTCAAATAGCGGATTTCCTGCGGAGAAAAGCTCTCTCTCACAGTGGGACGCCTCCTTTTTTCTGACACACGCGGCGCTCGCCGCATGCGAAACGCTCCGTTTTCACATCCGTCGTCGTAAGAGCCGAAATAAAAGCCGGGCGCGTTTTCCCCTTTTGCAGCAAACGTCCGAGGCAAAACAGACGAGCGGTCTGTTTTTGCCTTGGACGCTTTTTTCATGGTTTACTGGGCGCGGGCGATGCACTCCACCTCGATGGAAAGCCCCATCGGCAGCGCGGAAACCTCCACGCAGGTTCTCGCCGGATAATCCGGGCCGAACACCTCGGCGTAGAGCTTGTTGACCTCGCCGAAATCCGCCATGTTGGTCAGATAAACCGTCGTCTTGAGCACGTCGCCCGTGTCTGCGCCCAGTTCGGCGAGCACGGTCTTGATGTTTTCAAACGCCTGCGCCGCCTGCGCCAGCGTGCCGCCCTCCGGCGCCTTGCCGGTCTGCGGGTTCACGCCGATCATGCCGCTCAGGTAAATCACGCCGCCGCAAATCGTCGCCGTGGAATACGGGCCGAGCGCCGCCGGGCCCTTTTTCGTCTTAAAGCAAACCTTTTCCATGTTGTTTTCCTCCCTGTTTGTTTGATTTTATTTAATCCCTTCGCTGAACGCCGACGTAGACGATCTGCGCCGCCGCGTCGTATGTATCCTCCGAGATGATCTCGGTCTGCCCCGTGCTTTCATTGATCCGCTTCACCGTCGCGCGATAGCCGGGCATCGCTTCGCCCACGGGGATGCGCTCGTCGGTATATGTCGCGTAGCGCCCCTCGCTGTCGCGCACATAGACGGGCTCATCCGGCGCGTCGATTGTCTCTATTTCGCTTTCCAGCGCAAACCGACCGTCCGTCGGCTGGCCGATGAGCTGAAGCTCCATCGTCTGTCCGTCGTCCGCGCCGTAAACGCGCGCCGTCAGGAACAGCGGCGTCTGCGTATTGTTGACAAAGACCAGATCCAGCCCCTGATCGGAAACCGCCGCCTCCTGCCCCGCCTCGCAGTAGGAGACGGGATAGACCGCCGCGCTGCGCTCCGCAACCTCCAGCCCGCCGAGCAGCGCCAGACGATACAGCGACGTGGACACCTGACAGACGCCGCCGCCGATGCCGGAGATATCCTGCCCGTAGGCCGGTTCTTCCGCCTGCACGTAGCCGGATTCATCCGTGCGCAGACCGACGGTCTGGTTGAAGGAAAGGCGCTCGCCCGCTTCAAGCCGCACGTTTTGGAACTGCGCCGCCGCCAGCGCCGCGTTCCCCTGCGCCGCCGCGCTGCCGGAAAGCGGCATGACCACCCTCGCGCGCAGCACCGTCGCGTTTTCAAGCTCCGCGCGGTAGACATTGGGCGAAATCTCCTTCGGCTGAAGCGCTTCCGTTCCCGGCGACAGGCTCAAAATGGCCGCCTCCATCCGCGCGCGGATGGCGTCCGTCTCCAATTCCAGCCCGGTCTGCTCATCCGTAAAGCGGAACGGCTCGCTGTTGCCCTGCACATAGGTCACGGTCGCATCCACGCTGGCGCGGTCAACCTGCGCCTTGATATCGCTCAAAAACGCATCCGCCGCGTCCATGTCATACGTCAGCACCGGCTTTTCCGCGCGTCCGTCCCCGCGAAGGGACAGCATCGCCAGATAGCGCGTGAGCATATTCCCGTCGCGTCCGATCTGCCAGAGCGGATCGAGTGTCGCGGCGACATCGACGGAAAGCGAAATCGCCGCGCTGTCCAGCGTATAGGTTTGGTCGCCCCACGTCAGCGTATACCGCCATGCGTCAACCGCGTCGTCGGTCAGCATCGCCAGCGCCGCCGCCCCCTCCTGCGCCGTCAACCCGCCAAGCGCATAGCCGGAAACCGTCGTTCCCGGCAAAAACGTGTCGCTGTATGGCGCGGTCTGCGCATACAGAAACAGCGCGCAGGAGCCGATCAGCACCGCAATCAGAAAGATCACCAGCGAAACAATGCCGGCCGCGCCGATTCCCTTTTTCCGTTTTCTGTTTTTCTTCGGTTTTTTCGGCTTTCCCGGCGGGTTCGCCCGCGTCGGCGCGCTTTTCTGCGGGGGCGTGTAGCCCGCCTGTGTCATCGTCGGCAATTCGATCACCTCGCCTTTGATTCCATATTATGCGTATCCGTGTGGTTTCATTTCACCGTTCCGCAAAAGCTCCATTCAAGCTCTGTTCAAACCCTATCAAAGCCCGATTCGGTTCAGCAGCTTTTGAATGTCCGCCTCCGCCGTCGTCCAGCGGTCAAGCCCATCGCCGATGCAGCTCTGGCGAACCTGCGGCCCGTGGAAATCGCTGCCGCCGGTCACGAGCATCCCCTCCCGCTCGGCCAAATGCAGCAGGAACGGCAGGCTGTTGTTCGCCGCGCTCGGGTGATATACCTCGATCCCCGCGAGCCCCTGCCCGTGCCACTCGTGCACGAGCGATTCGAGCGTCATCTCGCCCATCTTCAATTCCATCGGATGCGCCAGAACGGCGACGCCGCCCGCGCCCGCAATCAGCTTGGCCGCCTCCGCGACCTTCACCTCCGCCTTGGGCACGTAGCCGCATTTTCCCGGCAGCAGATACTTGTCAAACGCGCTGCTCACCGAGTTGGCGTAGCCCGCCTCCACCAGCACGCGTGCCACGTGCGGCCTCGCCACCACGCCGCGCGCCAGCTCCATCACGCGATCCAGCGAAATCTCCACACCGTTTTCGCAAAGCTGACGCACCATCTTCGCCGCGCGCTCCTGGCGCTCCATCGTGCGCGTGCGGCAGAATTCCAGCACCCGCTCGTCGTATGGATCAAACCCGTAACCGAGAATGTGAATCTCCTTCTGCGCGCCGCAGCTCAGCTCCACGCCGGGGATCAGCGTCACGCCGCAATCCCGCGCCGCGTCCGTCGCGCGCGCAAGCCCGTCTACGCTGTCGTGATCCGTCAGCGCCAGATGGGTAAAGCCCAGTTCCGCCGCCAGCGCGACCAGCTCGCCCGGTTCGAGCGTCCCGTCCGACGCGGTGGAATGAAGGTGCAAATCCGCTTTCATGTCGTTCCTCCCATGGTCATGCCTTTCCGTGTCGCGCAGTTTTGCCGCGCGATAGGGAAAAGCAGACGCCGCGCCTTTTTCGGCACGGCGTCCGCCTGTCTGTTAAACCTGTTCCGGCTCCCTGAGCACGTTTTCTTCCTTCTTTTCGGGGCAGGGTTCGCCCTTGAGGAAGGCCACGAACTCCGCGCGGTCGATCGTCTCCTTCTCCACCAGCAGGTCGGAGAGGCCGTCGAGCTGCGCGCGATGCTCCTTGAGAATCGCCGTCGCGCGGGCGAGCGCGTCGTTCATCTTGCGCTGCACCTCCGCGTCGATCCGCGCCGCGACGTCCTCGCTGTACGTGCGGCTCTGTTGGCCGTAATCCCGCGCCAGGAACACCTCGTCGTGGTCGCCGCCGAGATAGATCGGCCCCATGTCGTCGCTCATGCCGTACTGCGTCACCATCCGGCGGCAGATATCGGTCGCGCGCTGCAAGTCGCTGCTCGCGCCGGTGGACATCTGCCCCATGACGAGCGTTTCGGCCGCATAGCCGCCCAGCGCCATCGCCACAAAGTCCAGAAGCTGCGTGCGGGTGGTGAAATCGCTCTCCTTGTCCGGCAGCAGCAGCGTGTGGCCGCCGCTCCCACCGCGCGGCATGATCGTCACCAGATGCACGTCGTCGCAGCCGCCCAGCAGCTCGCCGACAATCGCGTGACCCGCCTCGTGGCAGGCAACAAGGCGCTTGTCCTCGTCGCTGACGATATGGCTCTTCTTTTCCGGCCCCATCTGCACGCGCTCAATCGCGTCGTTCAGGTGGCGCATGGTGATCTTCTCCTTGCCCTCGCGCGCGCAGAGAATCGCGGCCTCGTTCATAATGTTTTCCAGATCCGCGCCCGCGAAATACGGCGTGCGCTTGGCGATGTTCGCCAGATCGACGTCATCTGCCAGCGGCTTTTCCTTTGCGTGGACGCGCAGAATCGCCTCGCGGCCGCGCACGTCGGGGTAGCCGACGGTGATCTGCCGGTCAAACCGGCCGGGACGCAGCAGCGCCGGGTCGAGAATATCCTTGCGGTTCGTCGCCGCCAGCACGATCACGCCCTCGTTCACCGCGAAGCCGTCCATCTCGACGAGAAGCTGGTTGAGCGTCTGCTCGCGCTCGTCGTGGCCGCCGCCCATGCCCGCGCCGCGCCTGCGGCCCACCGCGTCGATTTCGTCGATAAAGACGATGCACGGCGCGTGCTTCTTCGCCTGATCGAACAGGTCGCGAACGCGGCTCGCGCCCACGCCGACAAACATCTCCACAAAATCCGAACCGGAGATGGACATGAACGGCACGCCCGCCTCGCCCGCAACGGCCTTGGCCAGCAGCGTCTTGCCCGTGCCGGGCGGGCCGACGAGCAGCACGCCCTTGGGAATCCGCGCGCCGACTGACGTAAACCGGCGCGGGTTCTTGAGGAACTCGACCAGCTCCTGCATCTCTTCCTTCTCTTCCACCGCGCCGGCAACGTCCGCAAAGGTGATGCGGTTGCCGTCCGGCTCGAACACGCGCGCCGGGCTGTGGCCGAAGGTCATCATTTTGCCGCCGCCTCCGCCCTGCTGACGCATCATCATCAGCCAGAACGCCATCAGACCGACGGTCATAATGATATACGGCAGCATATCCAGCAGCCACGGCGTCGCGGGCTGCGGCAGATAGATCAGGTCAAACCCGAGGTCAATCTCCGTGATGTCCTCCAGCGGCTTGCCCGCTTTTCTGGCGGCAAGCTGGCGGCAGGTCTCCACAAACGTATCCCGCGAAATGACGGCGCTGAAATCATACGCCGCATTGGAAAACGCGGAAAGCGGAATGGAGCTCGCCTTCATGTGCGCGTAGGCCGTGCTGCTTTCCAGCGCAACGGCGTCGATCACACCGCTGTCGATATATTCAAACAGCTTGGCCGCCTCGATTTTCTGGCCGCGCTGGCTGCTGAACGACGAGGAGAAAAGCTGCGTCGCAATCAGCACGCCGATGATAATCAGCGCGTAAATCGGAAAGCCCTTATATGATTTTTTCAATGGGAACCTCCAGTTGACGCGGCCTGCGCCGCGGCGAAAGCGTATTATTCGTAGATTTCCGGGCGCAGCACGCCGATATCCGGCAGGTTGCGATACTTTTCCGCGTAATCGAGGCCGTAACCGACGACGAACTCATCCGGAATCGTGAAGCCGGAATAATCCACATGCAGCGGCACGCGGCGGCGCTCCGGCTTATCCAGCAGCGTGGCGATATGCAGCGAGGCCGCGCCGCGGCTGAGCAGATTCTCCTTGAGGAAGGAGAGCGTCATGCCGGAATCGACGATGTCCTCGATGATGAGCACGTCCTTGCCGTTGATCGGCTTGTCCAGATCCTTGAGGATGCGCACCACGCCGGAGGACTTGGTCGCGCTGCCGTAGCTGGAAATCGCCATGAAATCCATCGTCATCGGCAGGTCGATTTCGCGGATCAGATCCACGAAAAACACCACCGCACCCTTGAGGATGCAGATCACGGTCAGATCCTTGCCTTCGAAGTCGCGCGTGATTTCCGCGCCCATTTCCTTGACGCGCACCGCAATCTGGTCGCGCGTAATCAGCAGTTCATCCTTCAGATCGGCATACGTTTTTCTTTGCTCACTCATGCTTTTGTTCCCCCTGAATTGAAATATTGGTTTGCCGCCGCTAAGCGAAAATCGCCTTCGAACCGATTGACAAACGCAATCAGCACGCGGTTTCCGCCCCCGCCGCGGCATATCTCAGCCGGACGAACGCCCGGCATCCATAGCAATGTGTTTTCTCCGTTTTTGAGCACGGGCACGCTTCTGCGCAGCGCGTGCTCCACGTCTTCCAGCAGCTTCTTCATCCGCACCGGGCTTTTCGCCCCGAACGGCGTCATCGCCTCGCCGCTCTGCCACGGCGCAATCACCGCGCCCGCCAATCGGTCTGCGTCTACGGTCTGGCTGTGTACGCCGTCGCCCGTCTCCCCCGGTTCAGCTCGGCGGACGATGAACGTGCCAAACGGCGTTTCGGTCGCCCCCGACAGGTTGAGCGGCGTCTCGGCGACGGCTTGCTCCGCGCGGAGGATGGCGACGTACCGCGCGCCGATCTCCGCCCGAGCGCCCCCGGAGAGATTCATCGCACCCCGCTCCGGCAGACCGTCCAGCAGATGCAAGACCGTCTGCGCGCTCTGCGTCGGCGCGCCCGCGCGCTCGATCAGCCCGACCAGCGCCCGACCGGCCAGCGCCGGATGCAGCCCCGCGAGCTTTTCCCTCGGCAGACACGCGCCGTTGACCAGCTTCAGCGGCGCGCTGAGCCCCAGCTCGTCAAGCCGCTTGGCAAAGTAATCCTCATCCCGCTGTGCCGACGCGGCCAGCCGCGCAAGCGCCCCCTGCGCGTCGGGATAAGCCGCCGCCAGCGCAGGCATCGCCGAACGGCGAATCCGGTTTCTCGCGTAATCCTCGCAGGCGTTGGTTTCGTCCTCGCGCCACGGCTGACCGATGCGCCGCAGATATGCGCGCAGCGCCTCCGGCTCCGCGTCCAGCAGCGGACGGATGAGCTTCCCACGCCGCCAGCGCATCGCGCAAAGCCCGCGGATATCGCTCCCCCGCGCCGCGTGAAGCAGCACGGTCTCCGCCTGATCCCCCCGATGATGCGCCAACGCGATTGCGTCCGCGCCGACGGCCTCCGCCGTCTTCTCAAGAAAATCGTAGCGCAGCGCTCTGGCCGCTTCCTCAAGGCCGCACCCGTGCGCCCGCGCGTAACCCGGCGCGTCAACCCGTCCGCCGTAAAACGGAACATTCTTTTGTTCGCACAGCGCTTTCACAAAGCGCATGTCCTCCTCCGAGGCCGCGCCGCGAATACCGTGCTCCACATGTGCGCAGGAGACGGAAATCGGGTACGCTTCCCGAATTTCGCAGAAAAAACAAAGCAGCGCCGTCGAATCCGCGCCGCCGCTGACCGCAACCAGCACATGACTGCCCGGCAAAACGGCGCACGCGCCCCGTAGGCGGCCGACAAACGTTTCCTGCATGCTCATACTCCTATCTACACATTGTCTATTGTACCCTCTAACCGCGAAATTGGCAAGGCTTACGGACAAAAAAAGCGATGGGATTCGCTGTAAACGGCATGATGCGCCCGCGTCGGCCATTTTTCTTCATCCTTCATAATAAAAAGGCGAACGCTTTTTCCGTGCGTTCGCTCTTTATCTGTTCTTCTTTGCGCATCGGGGCAAAACCGTCCCCTTTTCGGCGGAAAACGCGCTTACGCGCTCTTCCCCGCGCCGAGCCGATCCGCGACCAGCGCGATAAACTCGCCGTTAGCAGATTCCCCATCGTCCAAATGGGTTAATTTCAGACCTCAAAATCACGCAAATAACCTTGTATTCATAGCCTCCAGCACTTTCTATTTATTGGCTTTCTTCTATTCATAGTATACCACACTTTACACGGGGTTTGTTTTACAATTTCAATTCTTTTTGTCTTTTTCTCAATTTCTTTCGGAAGTTGCTCAGATTACACGGCGTTTCAGATGCTCCACCCTCCTGATACTTTTGCGCGACCTTCTCCAGCATTCTTTTCATTCCTTCTCTGACGTTTACCGGTTCAATAATCTCCACGCATTTTCCAAGGCCGAATACCCACGCATAGAATTGTGGGCTGACCGAAACCGGAACTGTTATGCGAAAACGCCAATTTCCTTGTGGAATCATGCTTACATCGTGACCAAATTTATCCATAACTACATTTGCCATCATATTATAAAATTCCATTGTAACAGGCGTTAGTTTTCCTCCGCTTGACCCATACATAGAAAACGTGTATTTTTCATACTGTGCCATATCCAGTTTGGCAAACGCTTCTTTTCCATCTCTCTCCGTTTCGAAAATCGAAACGCCCTTCATACGGTCAACGCGGTAATGCTGAATCATTCGATGCTTGTCATCATACCCCAGCAAATAATAATTATCATCTTCGTAAATCAACGCATACGGACTCACTCTGTACATATACCCATACCGCCGTTCAAAAATCTCCTTTTCGCGCGTATAGCCAAACATTTTGAATCCAATCTTCTTATCTGCCTCTATTGCACGTTGGATGGTATCGACATTGTAGTGAATGCTGTTATTTTCCGTCTTGATTCGATTCGTCATATAGACCTGATGCTGTAAATTCCGTGCTTCATACTCACTACACAAGCATTCCAGCTTTTTGATAAGCTCATATGACTTTTGTTCGGTCAAGAACTTTGAAGATTGTATTGCATCCACCATCAGTTTGACCTCTGCCAGCTCAAAATCCCGACTCAAAAGGTGATATCCTGTATTTCGCCCTTCAGACGCAATATCAAGCCCATAGACCTCCAGCGCCTCCAAGTCGTCATAAACGCTCTTACGCTCCGCCCTTATACCTTTTTGTTCTAATTGTTCCACCATCTGAGAAGCCGTCAGACAATGTGTCTCATCCGTTTTACGCTCCAATATCTCTTTGAGATAAAGCAATTTCAACTTCTGCCCCTGATACCTCATCTTCAATCATCCCTTTTACAATTTGAAGCAATTCAGAATAACATTTTGCTCTTCTTTATAAACTCTAACTGTAATTTTCTCTATTTATATAATATTATTCTATTTCCAAAATTTGATTTATATCTTCATTTATATTATAATACATATGTAAAGGAAATGAGTTATCTAATCGCTTATTTCTAATAAATCCATTGCCAAATTCCTATATGTATATATAAGAAAGCATAGGAATTTGGCAAAACCAAAGGAGAAAAAATATATATGAAAAAAGTATTTTTATCAGATTCAATTTCCGATGCCGATTCATTCAGCATAGCCGAACTCAACCTTATTGTTGCTCCTGCGGGCAGTAGCAAGACTTATTTTGCCCTTGCGAAACTTCCAGACCTGCTCAAAATCGAGCACAAAGAACGCATTCTCTATTTGATTGATACCTGCGCGGGACGTGATCAAATTTGTTATGTCAACAAAGACAACGCCGTATTCTATGATACGCTTTGGCTCAAGGAGCGTGAAAGCGATGACAATAATTTTGAGTGTTTTCAAGCTGAACCTGAAAAAATTGTTGTTATGACATACGCATTCTTCGGAAAGCTCGCATTTCATCGTCCTGCATTTCTTCAATCTCTCGACCTTATTATTTGCGATGAACTCCATAATACGTTCTGGCCTATCCCTCTTGAAAAATTCAAAAATGAAAAAACACAACAATGCGCGTTGAATAAACTCGAAGAGTTATCTAACTCTGAAAGCTGTTACGTTGTTGCTCTTACAGCAACTCCAAACAAAATCCTTGCCAATTTTCGCGCGCCTATCCATAGTATTACCCTCAATCCAGAACCAACCGGATACATCACGCAAAAAACCATTCGTTATCGAAATCTGGAACAAAAATTATCCAAACTCGACCATAGCAAAAAATACTTAGTCTATACAGAACACATTGCCAAGATTCAGGAATTTGTATCTTTTCTTCAAAACTCTGGTTATCGCGCAATCGGGCTTTGGAGTATGAATAGCGACACAAACCCTATGAGTGATATGCAAAAACAAATTCGTCAATATATTATCGAAAAACAGCGTTTACCCGATGATATCGATATTCTCGTATTCAATAAGGCTTATGAAACATCCATCAACATTTACGGAAATATTGAAGCCGTATTTATACAATCGCAAGACGAAGATACCATCATTCAAGCTCGTGGACGTTATCGCAATGACCTGAACACGCTTTATCTGTATGACCCCTCCGACGACACATTGATTGTTCCCGACGAATACATCAATGTTCCGCTTTTCAAAGAAGACAAAGAGGCTCTTGCCCTAGCTTTGAATTATCGAAATTCCTGCGGTGCATTATATAAATGGAACACCATCAAAAAGAAGCTCGAAGAGCAAGGCTATATCATTCAAGCCAATCCAAGACTAGGCAGCCGGCGTTCCGTCACTATCCTCCCTCCCATCACACACTGATCTCACGGAAATTCTGTGTGACAGGGTTCTTTTTTTCTTGCGCATTTTTCCATAAACTCCCATAATATGCCCCTGCCAAATTCCTATGTCTCTTTATAAGAATGTATAGGAATTTGGCTTTTTATATTCTCACATTTCCTTCAAATTCAAAACCATAGTAATATGTTGCTCCCAGCGCATCAGCGATTTTCTCCATTTCCTCAGACGAAAATTTTCCCGTCTTCATCCGCTGATTGAATGCTGATGGGCTTGAACCGACCGCGCGGGCAAGCTCCGCTTCACTCATTCCCTTATACGCCAAAGCCATTTTGATTTTCTTCGAAATCGTCATATCGTTACCTCCTAGTCATATCCCGATTATATAGGATTTTCTAATTTACGTCAAGGACAATCGAAATTCATTTAGCTTATTCTTTAGTTTTATCTTGACAGTATTTAGATTTTCCTTTATAATCTGTTTTGTAAAGACTTATTCGTAATCGCGTTAGTGTTATTCTCACTTCTACTCGCTTCTTATCAAGTTGATGAAAAAACAGCCTGCCTTGTTTCAGCAGACTGTCAAATCAAACATTTGTTTTCGTTTACATCCTCCAGCGGCTCAGTTTGAGCGAAAAAGTCGTTAAAAAGTGTAAACGAAATCCGTAAATGAAACGAAATACAGCTTTCAACCTTTTCTTTTACAGGAGGCATTATTATGAACAAGATTTACGGTTATGCGCGTTGTTCCACCAATGAGGACAAACAAGACATTCAACGCCAAATCCGCGAACTCAAAGCCGCTGGCGCGCAAGAGGTCATTTTTGAATTTGAACACGGCGACGCACTCATCAAACAGAATCTCCGTATGCTACTTGATAACGCTGTTGAAGGTGATACCATCATTACGCTGGAGGTCAGCCGCCTTTCCAGAAGCACGCAACAGCTTTGCGAAATCATTGATACCATCAAGCGCAAAAAACTTTGTTTGGTCATTATCGGAAGCATCAGCGTTGATTGCCGCTCAGGTAACATCGACCCGATGAGCCAAGCCTTTATCCAAATGAGCGCAGTTTTCGCCGAACTTGAGCTTTCTATCATCCGCGCTCGCGTTCGTTCTGGTATGGCAAACGCGCGAGCGAAAGGCGCTCAGATTGGACGAAAGCCAACGACCAAGGATGATATACCCGCCGCATTTTACAAGCACTACCCCGCCTTTATTGCCGGAAAACTGAACGTCAGCGAATTGGCGCGAGTATGCGGATTGAGCAGACCCACAGTTTATAAATATCTCAAATTGATATAAAATCAACTGCCTCCCTAATCGTTTTGAAATGGGAGGCAGTTTCATTATATAACAATATGGTATTTTCTCTATCTACTTCAAAATTTCATCTAGTGCTTCCGTCATTGCTTGGCTACAAATCGTAGCAATCAAACTATTACTAACCGTAACCCTCCCTTCTTCATGGAAATCTCCTACAAGAATAAACTTTGTTCCATCATCTTGTAAATCACTAAAGCTGTCATAAGCTTCAAGTGACTTGACATATCCAGCTAAGCTATACGTTAAATCAATTTTATCATTCCATAAAGTCATTTCTATTTCATTTTGCATGTTTTCTCCCGCAAGTATAATAAATGCCTCATCTTTTGAATCTGCTATAGAGAAATACAGTATACAATAGTCATCGTATCCTTCTTCTTCCGTTACTTCATCTATCAGTTCCTTGTATTTTCCATAAGGCACACCACAGTAATCATATGTATCCCAAGCTTTCATTTCTACACCTTTTGTTAAAACATAGCCAACATCTGCTAAAACGCTTGAAATAATAAGACAACTAAGGAGTACGGTCGTTATCAAAAAAGCGACTACCTTTTTCATATGCAAGCTCCTTTTATTTATTTTTCTTTAAGAACTCAATATACCTAACAAGATTATCTCCATCAATTTCTTTCCAAATCGAATACGCACTCTTAAAAATTCTATATTGTACAGTATCCGTACTCATTTTTGTTTCATAATATCCAACTTTGACATACCCTCCTTTTTCAGCCAGCGTCTTTGCAAGCTCAGGATATTGCCCCATATCTATATATATCCATTCTCCCATCAAACCACTTGACGAATGAATATCACGATTATTTATTTTCTCATACATGCTTCCAGCTTTAACATACACTGATGTTGACTGCGAATAAACTGGCGCTTCGGCGAGTAAATCCAAGTTCAACTGAGCATTCTCTAGTGTATATGCGCCACCAGTATAAGTAATGTTTGTTCCAGTCATTGAAAAAGAGGAATCAACCGAATTGATGTATAATTCGCCAGAGTAGTTTCCTACATTGTAGGAAGCCGTCACGCTATATCCCCTTCCGTTTTTTCCATCCCAATTTTTGACAGCCGCTTTCGCTTTGCTTTCAAAAATCTCCAAATCTATGTACTGTTCTTCTAAAACCTGTTTTCTTATTGCTATCGCTTCTTCGCTAAAAAGCTTATTTTGTGTCTCTTCGTCAGCTTTTCCACTCTGAACCAATCCTGCATCTTTCTGAAATTCTTTAACACTGTTCGTTGTCGCCTTATCATATACTCCCGTTTCTTCACCATCAAAGTAAACCAGTTCCTTTAGGCGTTCCTGCAATTTAATAACGTCTTTCCCCTTATCCCCCTGTTTAAGAGTTCCCTCTTCAGCACTTGCAGAAACAAACATCAGCAACACCATCAACAGTACCGACACAATTTTAATCTTTTTATCCATTTTCTTTTCCCCTTTTTCACATCAAAATCATTTTCAGTCAGCTAATAATTATTAAAACAACATCATCAGTATTAGCATTAAAAGACTGCTGTACCATCTTTGACCTGCATATACATAAGTAAAAGCTTCTCCATTCCCCCTTTCTATCTTCATTTTCTTTACACCTCCTTTTCAGTTTCGCTTTATTTCGTCGTTATCATTCTAACGCCTCATTTGACTTGTGTCAACAACATTATGTGATTTTCACAAGGTTTATTTATTGTTTTTTCTCACCTAGAATAAAGTGAGGTGAGAGTATGAAACCGGAATACAAAAAGTTCTACGAGCAATTTGGATTAAATGTGGTTTATTACCGAAAGAAAAAGCGTCTGACCCAAATGAAGCTCGCCGAACTGGTCGATATCGACAGAAGCCATATCAGCGCCATCGAACTTGGAAACGTCGGCGTTTCTTTTGATGTGATATTCAAACTCTGCGAAGTCTTAGAGATTACACCTAAACAACTTTTCGATTTTAGAGATTAGCACTCATCCTTTTTATACTTTTCTTCATTCTAAAGGGCGAAAGCGTTCTGTGCGCTCTCGCCTTTTTTCTATGCCCATTTTAATTTTACCTTAGTTTTCGCCGCTTACCTTGGAAAATTGTTCTTCCATTTCTTTCACAAGTGCTAGCCCTGTTCCCTTTTCTTCTCTCCTCTTCACAACAATCTTGTATTCTTCATTGAACACTGGCGGCTTTGTAAAATCCGGAAATGTTCTATTGAACCACGCGCAAACCCGACTGTATGGATTTTTCTTTGTTTCCGCTTCTTTCCTAACTGCTTCATATTCGCGCTTATATGTTTCGCCGCCCTCCAGCATTTCAATATAGTGCTCCATTTGCTTATACGTCGGGCGCGGCTTACGGTTTTTCATCTCCGTTTTCTCGCGTCTGGCAATCGTCAGCCCCATTTCTCGAAACTCCCTGCACAGTTTGAACTCAGGCGTATTGAGGCATTGTGCCGCCTGCTCAAAATTCTTGTTGATAATAACGGTATTCGCGCTGAAATCAATCTTGTAGCCTTTCTTCATTGCTATTCATCCTTTCACTCTTCGTTTTCGCTCTGTTCATTATTCCATTCTGAGCCTTTTTCATATTTATCCCAATAATTTCTGATGAACCACGCTTTTAACTTGGCGTAACGTCCATTACTTCCCTTGTAAAGTGCTTTGAGCCGTTCAAACTCTCTCATCCCCGTTTGCTCATCGCTATCGAACTCATTGATAATGTCTTCCATTCTTTCAATGGTCAAATGCGCGTAAGAGCGCTTATTCTCTTTCTTTCGAATTTCCTTTGTCACGATTTTGAATGTCGGAAAATCTTCACGTAATTTCTTCATCGTCTTATAAGCATTGCGGCTCATATCGCCTGCTTCTTTCGCAAACTTCTTTGTGATGACAATTTCCTCCTCTGTGTAGTCAATTCGATACGGCAGAATGTTCTTACGCTTAGTTTTCTTTGCGGCTTCATTCATTTTGTTTTCCATTGCTGTTTCTTCCTTTCAAGTTTGTTTCTGTTCATCGTTTTGTTGTTCAGGGTTGTTTTCCTTCTCTCAACCTTGTACCCACATTATATCAGCACAGTTGTCCCATAGTACGGATAACTCAATTTTCATATCTTCTTATTTTATTATATCTCATCACTTTATGCATACAATATTCCCTTGGATTTTATGAATTTTCTTCAAGACCGAGTATTTCTAGCGCGTATTCCGCGCATCTATTATAACGTATTAACTTGACGTATGAACGTTCTTTTATATTCATAAATCGTAGTCGATTATGTACGTTTTTTCTTATATATTTATCTTTTTCTGCATGCAAATATTCAATCATTTATGTGTATTCAATCAAAAAACATCCATTTTGACGCAAATATGTAAAAAGGAGGCCCGAAAGCCTCCAAAGATCTTTTAAGTTGTTTCTTCTCGTTTCACTGATAATAAATGTTCTCCAGCGGGCTGAATTTCGCATACCTCCGCTTGAGGTCTTGGTCGTGGATATCGAGATACGCTTTCTCCGTTACGCTAACGCTTGAATGCCCAAGAATGCGGCTCAACGTGTAGATGTCCATCCCCGAAAGCAGACAGCGTTTAGCGAAATTATTCCTGAGCGTATGCGGCGTAATGTGCTTTTGTATGCCTATCCGCTGGAGGTAACGCCGAAAATTAGCTTCATACTGCGAAATTTTCAATTCCCGCCCTGTACACTTCACAGGAAAAGCAATCTCCGTTTCACAGTATCGGTCTTTGAACTGTATCCATCTTCTCAGCTCTTTTTCTGTCCGTTTGGAAAAGAATACTGTCCGCGCTTTTCGTCCCTTAGTCTTCTCTGCTGGCAAATGCAAAGAACGATTCATCAAGTCAATCTGGTTCATCTCTATGGAAAGTGTTTCGCCCAAACGCGTTCCGCTGTCAAGCATAATCATCATTACCACCAAATCACGATATTCCGGGAAATAGGCTTTATCCAAACTTTTGAGCAGTTCCTTCACTTCATCATCTTCCAAATATTCTTTTTCTATTCTTTGTTCAGGTAACGTTTTGATTCGTTCCATAGGCGACTTTTGGATATACTCGATTTCAACCAGCCACGAAAAGAACGCGCGCAGATTCCTCAAATAGTTGTTGATGGTAATATTGCTGACTTTCTTATTATAATCGCGCCGTCGTTGCGGATAATTGATGTCTTTTGTTGTCTTATCTGCGCAGACAGTATATTTCCCGCGCGTTTGTAAATCAAGAACGTAACGCCGAATGGTTCTGTCTTCAATATCCTCCACTCTATCCGTCTTTTCATTCTCTTTGAGCCATACCGTAAAAAGTTTCAGTGTCTTTTCATAAGACTGCATTGTCTTTTCTCTGAGTTGCTTGCTCGCGCATTCATCCATATAGAGACTGATAACACGTTCCATATCCATAAAAAACCAACACCTTTCTTGACGCTTTCCCATACGTTTGATTTGTCCAGAAGAAAGCCTATCAATTTCGGTGTTGGTTGGGTTTATTTTTTGAATTTATCGGTCTGATATTTGTTTATAGGGTCAACTTGATGGAGATAACTCCTCAAAAACTCATATATTACGCGCTCTTCCCCGCGCCGAGCCGATCCGCGACCAGCGCGATAAACTCGCCGTTGGTCGGCTTATCGTCCAGCGCGCAGACGTTCTTGCCGAAGGCCTCGTCCAGCGCGTCGATGCGCCCGCGGTTCCACGCCACCTCGATGGCATGGCGAATCGCGCGTTCCACCTTGCTGGACGTCGTCCCAAAGCGGTGGGCAATACCGGGGTAAAGCTCCTTGGTGATGCGCCCCATCAGCTCCGGGTTATCCATCACCATGCGCACCGCCTCGCGCAGATACTGATAGCCCTTGATGTGCGCCGGGATGCCGACCGTCAAAAACAGGTTCGCGATGCGCTCCTCCAGCGTCTCGCCGCCCGTTTTGCCGCCCTGCTGCTTAATCATCTTCGCGCTGATGGCTTCGGCGCGCAGGCTCTCCCCCGCCGCCTCATACACGCGCTGGGCGAGCATCATAAAATCAAACGGCTTGACCATATAATAGTTCACGCCGAGATTCACCGCGCGGGAAATGAAATCGTCGCGTCCCAGCGCCGTCAGCGCGATCACGCCCGGCTGCTTGGATAGTTTCATCGCCTGAAGCCGTTCCAGAACGGCGTAACCGTCCATCTGCGGCATAATCAGGTCGCAGACCAGAACATCCGGCTCACATTCCGTCACCAGCCGCAGCGTCTCCACGCCGTCGCCCGCCGTGCCGACCACTTCAATGCCGTTCTGCTCCTGCAAATACTCCGCGACCATATCCCTGAGCTGTATATTGTCGTCCGCAACGACCACACGTACCGTATCCATGTTAGGCACCCTCCTGTAATCCGAATTTTTCTCCGCCGGGCGGCTTCAAACGCAATCCTCAAAGGTTCAATCCGACACGATCTTTTTTATACACTGCATTTTATGTACAAATATGGAAATTATAACCCTTCTTTTGAAAAAAAGATGATTTTTTCCGTTTCGCTTGGTTTCTTGCCGTTTTTTCGCGGGTCAGCCGTCGATTTTCATCACATACGGCTCCAGCAGCCGCATGATGCGGTCGGCCGAGGCGGGCGCGTAGCGCGGGGACTGCGCCATCGTCACGAAATCGTAGCCCGTTTCGCGAAACTGCGTATAATCGCCAAAGACCTCGAACGGAACGGTCGGCTCGCGGCCGTTCGTTCCCTCCATCAGCGCGGAAATGGCGCTGCACAGGCGGATGTTCCCATCCGAATCGAGCAGATGGCCGGGGATATCCTGACGCGATTTCGGGTTGCGCACATACGTCAGCCGGCTGATCCAGCGGAAGGCCAGCGCGAAGAGCAGATAATTCGCCTCGTCGAGCTTCTTTCCCGCGCGATAGGCTTCAAGCGCCGCGCGCGCATCGGGTCTGCGGGTCAGCACCGCCTTGAGCACGAAATCCGTTCCCGGCGGACCGAACGCGAGGTCGGAATGGGTATCGACGTGCACAACGTCGAACGGCGCGCTCAGCTCGCCGCACTGCATGCGCGCCAGCCAGAAATCCAGCGCCTTGTCGTGCGTGTCAAAGATCATCCCCGGCACGGGACGTAAGCGGCTCAGCCCGCACTGTGTCTCCAGAAAGCGGATCACCTGCTCGTCGCTGTACGGCTCGGCGCAGGCCTCCGGCGGCCTTTCCCCCAGCGGGGCGAGCGGGCAGGCGTCCGTCAGAAAAAAATCCATATCCAGATCGAGCACCTTCATCGTCCGCATCCCCCAACTGTCTTTTCAGGTATTATATCATCCTTTTGGCCGACAGGCAAGCGATTACGGCGCCATGTTCAGCTCCTCCTCGCTCAGCCTGTATCCCACGAAGCTCTCCGGCACCTTGCCGACGATGATGGATTCCGCCACCAGCATGTTGGCCGTCACGTTCGTCGTCTTCGCCCCCGTCGGAATGACGATGCGGATGCTGGCCGATAGCTGCAAATAGACCTTGTGCCGCGTCTGATTGATGCCGCAGGCCTCAAATTCCGTTTCGAAATCGGTCTGCACCGAGCCGACGGGCACGATGGAAATCGGGATGCGCGGTCCGCTGCCCGCCAGCAGCGTCAGCCCCAGCGCCGCGCCGAGCGGCACATCGACCTTCTGCGCGCTGACGGTTTCCAGCTTGCGCAGCGCCGCGTCGCCCGCCCGTTCCGCCAGCGCGTTCATGCGCATGGTGTTCGCGGAAAGCAGCGAGACCTGCCCGCCGTCATCCATCCGCACGTTCATCAGATCGTCGTAGTCCACGCCGTCCTCCAGCGCCTCCGTCAGCGCGGCGTTGAGCGCGCGCGTCGCCATGGCGGCGCTCCTCGCCTCCGCCAGAGAGAAGACCAGCGGCCGGAAATTTCGATCCACCAGCAGAAAGACCGCCAGCAGCGCCAGCGCCGCGAGCGTCAGCCGCCTCAGCCGCCGCCGCCTGCGCACCCGCGCGGAATACCGTTTGAGCTGCTTTTCCGTCACGCCCATCCCCTCCCCCTGAACCTATGGCCGATTCGGAAAAGCTATTCTTCCGCAACTTTTGCGGTTTTTGATGCGAAACAGCCGGATGTGTGGTATAATATCGTATCGCCCTGTTTCTTTCCGGGCGCTTTACCCTGTTGGCAAGGAGGAGAATCATGCCCAATCGCGCCGTTCATCCGCGTGCGCGCTCCATTTTCAAGGCGCGCACCAAAAAGCCGAATTTCGTGCTCAGCGTCGCAGCGACCACCATTCGCCTGTCCTTTGTTCTCGCTTTGTGCGTCGCCCTTGCGCTTCTGGGCGCGGTGGTCGGCATCGCCAAGGCGTTTGTCGATACCGCGCCGACGCTCGATCTCGCCGCGCTGGATGCTCAGGATAAAACTTCCTTTATATACGACAGTCAGGGGAACCTCATCACCGATTACAAGGGCACGGAAGACCGCATCATGGTCTCCATCGACGAGATTCCGGAAATGCTTCAAAACGCCTTTATCGCCGTGGAGGACGCGCGCTTTTACGAGCACAACGGCGTGGACGTCAAGCGCATCGTGGGCGCGCTGGTCGCCAACTTCACCAGCGGCTCCACGCAGGGCGGCTCGACCATCACCCAGCAGCTCATCAAGCAGACTGTGCTTTCCAGCGAGCAATCCTACAAGCGCAAATTGCAGGAAGCGTATCTGGCGATGGAGCTGGAGACGCGCTACACCAAAAAGCAGATTCTGGAAAGCTATCTGAACACCATCTTCCTCGGCGGCAGCTACTACGGCGTGCGCGTGGCGGCCTACGGCTATTTCGGCAAGTCGCTCGATCAGCTCACCCTGCGCGAATGTGCGATGCTCGCCGGGCTGACCCGGAGCCCCAATTATTACAACCCGCGCAGCAACTTCTACACCCGCAACACCGAGGGCAGCAGCACGCCCGACATCACCAACAACCGCACGGATTACGTGCTGCGGCAGATGCGCGAAAACGGGCTGATTACCGCCCAGCAGTATAACGCCGCGCTGGATCGCTCGACGGCCAGCGTGCTGGAAAAATCGCCCGCTTCGACGGATATGTACGCCTATCCGCACTATGTCGAATACGCCATCAGCGACGTGGTGGATACCTTTCTCGACCTCAACGGGCTGGAAGATACCTCCGCGAACCGCTACGCGATGGAAAACAAGCTCCGCACGGGCGGCTACAGCGTCTACCTCTGCCTCGACACCGAAATTCAGGAAATCGTAGAGGATACGCTGGCGAACTGGAGCAACTATCCCCGCCTGCGCGACCCATCCGACAAGGTGTATCAATCCCGCAATTCAGACGGCACCTACACCGAAATCGAGCAGCCGCAGGCCGCCGCCTGCGTGTTTGACTACCGCACCGGCGAATTGAAGGCCATCGTCGGTGGGCGCTACAAGCCCACCACCCGCAAGACGCTCAACCGCGCCAGCGGCATGACCATGCCCGTCGGCTCCTCCATCAAACCGCTGACGGTGTATGCCCCGGCCATTGATCTGGGTGCGTCCCCCGCGTCGATCGCCTACAACATGCCCGTTCCGATTTCCGGCTGGAAGGATTCCAGCGGCAAGGATTCGTGGCCGAAGAACTACGGCGGCGGCGGATACAAGGGGCCGCAGAGCTTCCGCAGCGCGCTGCGCAACAGCTATAACACCGCCGCGGCGCAGATTCTGATGACCTACGTGGGCGTGTCCCGTTCGGTGGAATATCTGCACCTGATGGGCATCCCCGATAAAAACATCAACGCCGATCCGTTCGGTCTGGCGCTCGGCTCCTCCGGCCTCACCCCGGTGCAGATGGCCGTCGCCTTCGGCACCATCGCCAACAAGGGCGTGTATCAGCAGCCGCTCTCCTTCTCCCGCATTGTGGACAACAACGGCAACGTCGTGGTGGATATGCACCAGCAGCAGGATCGCCATCAGGTGTTCAAGCCCTCGACGGCGTATCTCGTGGTGGATATGCTCAAGGAGGCCGTGCAGAGCGGCACGGGCACCAAGGCGAAGATTTCCTCGCAGGTCGTCGCGGGCAAAACCGGCACGAACTCGGACAGCAAGGGCGTGTTCTTCGCCGGCATGACGGGCTGGTATTCCGGCTCCGTCTGGATCGGCCACGACAATTACAAGGCGCTCTCCTCCAAGGCGACGGGCGGCAACGCCGCCGCGCCGCTCTGGCAATCCTTCATGGAGAAAATCCACAAGGCGAAGAACCTCGACTCCCGCGAAATCATCGACGGCACGCCGAGCGACTACAACCTTGTGCGCGTGACGACCTGCGGTGTGAGCGGGCAGTTGGCGACCGACGCCTGCTACAACGACGTGAACGGCTACAAGACCATCACCGATTATTGGAGCGCAGACAGCGTGCCGACCGCCTATTGCAGCATGCACAAATCCGTTTCCGTCTGCACGGAATCCGGCCTGCTGGCGACGGATTACTGCCCGTCCTACTCGGTGGAAACGCGCGGCATCGTGCTCATTCCGCGCGGCCATCCGCTCTATGATTCCATCGACGCTTACGGCGACACCATCCGCAAGTATCTGGGCGAGTTCGCCACGCTCAAGAGCACAAACGACATCGCCAACCACATCTGCCAGATTCACGACGCTTACACCGCCGCGCAGCAGCCCTCCGATCTTCAAAACATCGTGAGCGACGCGAGCAATCTGGTCTATACGGCGTATCAGCTCGTCGGCTCTGCGCCGGATCTCTCCAACGATACCCGCCGGCAGATCAATACCGCCATCAGCGCGGTGCAGACGCTCCTCTCCCTCTCCCCGATTGATTACACGTCGCTCGAGGGCGCGGTGAGCAACCTGCGCAGTCAGCTTCAGGCGGCGGGGCTGATGTAAGCGGGCTGAGCCCGTCTAACCTCCGACGAAGGCCGCAATGCGTCGGTTTACACATTCCCCCATATGTCAAAAGAGGACGATTCACCCGTGATGGATGGTCGCCCTCTTTTAGTTTGTTGTCCGTTCGCAGTCTATTTAACGTGCAAAGCGGCGAACATCCTTCCCGACAAATTCGATGACGTTCATTCGGCTGGGCGCAGTCAGGCGCGCCGCAATGCGGTCGTCGTATTTTTCATACAGCAAATCGCTGTCGCAGTTTGTCGTCACCAGAATCGCGCGATTGGCGTTGTTCCGTTCGCTGACAATGTAATACAGCGAGCTAATCGTTACGCCGCGAATCATCGGTTCGCTGCCCAGATCATCGATGGCCAGCAGGTCGCAGGTCAAGATATCCTGCACCTGCTCCGTCCCTTTTCCGTCAAACTGATACGCGCGCATCAGTTCAACCAGTTTATAGGCCGAAATCACAACCACCGAATACCCGCGTTCAAGTACGCGCTGAGCGACGCAATTCATCAAAAACGTTTTGCCCAAGCCCGACCTGCCGGAAAGAAGCAGTCCCTTTCCCTCATTCGGCTTAAACTGATTGGCGTATTTTTCGCAGAATTCCCGAAATTTTCGAATATACCCGCGCTGGCTCTGTTTTTTTCCCTCGATGGGCGTATCGGGGAAGATGCTTTCGTCAAACGTATCAAAATTTTCGTGTTCAAGCCCCTGCAAGCCTTCGTTTTGATAGAGTTTATTTAAAACCGTCCGTTTGAGGCAGGCGCAGGGTTCGTGAATCGGTTCGCCGACATAGCCCGTATCCTTGCAGACCGGGCAGCGATACACCGGCTGCAAATAATTCTCCGGAAAACCGTTTCTGACGAGTGCCGCACGCAGGTTTTGATTGATCTTCTCCATCTTTTTCTGCATGTCTTTTGAAATCTGTTTCGCTTTTTCGGGCGAGGCAAACGCGCCGCGCATGCCGGAAAAAAAGAGCTTCTGCCTTTCATCCAACAGCGCCGCAATTTCCGCGCTTTTCGCCCGCGCTTCTTCGCGCCGCTGTCTCTCGGTTTCAATATTATTGGCGCGTTGGGCTTCCAAGTCGCTGAGCGCTTCGCGCATCACATTTTCGCGATTCATTGCCCGTCATCCTCCTCGTCAAAATTCACAACGGCAGCGCTGTATGTCGCGCGGCGTTCTTCCGGCGTATAGCGCAGCATGGCATCCTGTTTTTGAGCCGTCGGCAGGGTAGGCGTTTTCCGTGCGATGCTCTGAACGTGGCCTTCGTGCTCCTGCCGCGCGGCGTCCGGAGTATGAATTCCCATGCTGTTCCAACTTTCCAGCGTCACATTTATAGAACGCATAGGTTCTGGCCGCCCTTTTGCATATTCTGCCGCTTGCATTACCATCTCTTGACTCATATTTAAGTCTTGATACCAATGGTTCAATTGCTTTCGATCTGTCAAAGTTGGTTGCTTTTCCATTCCTGCTGCTTTGTAGATTTCATACAGAACCAAGTTCATTACTTTTACTTGTGCACGAGCATTTTCAACATCTTCAATCGTCCTGATTCCATATTGTTGCCAGCTTTCGATTCGTCTATTGATATCATCAAAGCTTGTATTTCCACGTTCATGAACCGAAATTGCCGCTTCTCTAATCAAATCATCACTCGCACCCATTGCGTGCCACTTCTGAATACTCTTGAGATCCTCTTCAGTAGGCACCATACCAACCCGTCCCAGTTTTTCAAGAATCTCGCCGCCAAATTTACGTTCCTTGTTTTCAGCTTGCCTTTCTTCTTTTCTTTTGGTTAACCATCCCGAATGATAATATCTGGATAAAATTCCATTCAAATAACCCATATTGGGCGTTCCTTTTGCAGTTTCCTTGCACGCCTCCAAGATATCTTCGTAGGAGAATCCCCACTCGTCAACCCACTTGCTGTACATTTTTTTCTGATCATCACTCGGATTCTGTCTAATACCCAAGCGCCTAAAAATCCGTCTGAGTTCCTGCTCTCTCCGTCTGCCGATAACGATTACTTTTTCAACCTCTTCAACCGTATTGATTCCGTTATGCGCCCATTCCAATGCCTTTTTATCAGCAATTTCAAGACTGACATGTCCACCGCTGTTTTCCATTTCAATTTGCAAAAGCATCAAGACAACTTCCTCAGGCAGTTCAAGCACATCACACCAATCCAGTATGATATTTTTTTCACTTTCATTCAGTTGTCTTTTCAAAATACGTTCTGCTTCTTGAATCAATTGAACGTTTTTCTGGTTATACAGCTTATCCCCCGGATTCTCCGCCCGCGTCAGCGTCAACTGCTTCAAATTGGCGAGCGTGAAGCGGACGGGGTTATCGCCGACCTGACGAACCAGCCCGTCCCTCGCCCAGTATTTGAATGCGCGCTCCACATCCTCCTCCTGCATATCCAAATCCTTCGCCATGGCGGAGAGCGACATGCGCGGCGACGGATGATAGCAGAGCATCAGCGCGTAAAGATACACCTTCACAAAATCGCCCGGTGCGCGGAGCATATACTCGGTGATAAACATATTTTCCACGGGTGTGGAATCAAACAGCGCGGCGCTGTCATCAAACGCGCAAAACGCCATGTTTCTTCCCCCTTTGCATCCTTCTTAACCCGTTCATTGTATCACAGGGCGGGGCGAATTGGCAAGGCGAACAAACGCGGCGAATCGGCCTCACTTCCCGCCGCCCGCGCGCTTGACAGTTTATCCCGCCGGGTTTACAATAAGATTGGTTTATTTTGCGTTTGAAAAAGGAGCTTGCATGAAAAAATCTACGATTCAATATATTCTGGCGCTGATCGCCTGTTTTGTCGTCGGCTGCGGCATTGCGTTGGGACTGAACGCATACGACCGACACAGCGAGCGCATCACGCCCATCTCCGGCGGGCAGACCGTCGATTTTTCGGCTTACGGCTTCACCCTGACCGTTCCGAACGACTTTTCGCTGAACGATTACACGACGAACAACGCGGCGGAGGGCGGGAACGCGCTGTTCGCGGGCTGCGTCTACGGCAGTCTTGGCGAACTGTATCTCTTTTGCTACGCCAACGAATCCGGCGACAGCCTCAGGCAGCACCGGGAGCAGGACGTCGTCACCTATTACATGAACGCGGGTGCGACCGACGTTCGCCTGCGCACGTTCGGCGGCCGCCGCTTCATCTGCTACCGCGCGACGGTTGACCGCGAGGACGGCGAGGAAGCGTGGGACACCTATGAAACCTGGGACGGCGATATCCAGCTCACCTTTGAAACCCGCATGAGTCCCGGCGACGTTCTGCCGATTCTGGCCACCATCACCTTTACGCCCATCGCACAAGAGAACTGACAAGGAGCGTTTTCATGGCTTTCGCACATCTTCATCTGCATACGGAATACAGCCTGCTGGACGGCGCAAACCGCATCGGGCCGCTGCTCGACCGCGTCAAGGAGCTGGGCATGGACGCCTGCGCCATCACCGACCACGGCGCGATGTACGGCGTCGTCGATTTTTACACTGAGGCGAAAAAACGCGGTATTCACCCGGTCATCGGCTGCGAAATCTACGTCTGCGAAAACATGGACGACCGCAGCGCCGCCAACGGCATGCGCGCCATGAACCACCTGATTCTGCTGTGCGAAACGCAGGAGGGCTATCAAAACCTGACCAAGCTGGTCAGCGAGGGCTGGACGCGCGGCTTTTACTATCGCCCCCGCGTCGATATGGCAACGCTGAGGCAATACAGCAAGGGGCTGATCGCGTCGAGCGCCTGCCTCTCCGGCAAGCTCGACCGGCTGCTGCTCGACGGCAATTTCGAATCGGCCTGCGCCCACGCCCGCGAGATGGAAAGCATCTTCGGCAAGGGCAACTATTTCGTGGAAATCATGGATCACGATCTGGAGGATGAAAAGCGCGTCATCCCGCTGCTCGTGCAGGTCAGCCGCGAAACGGGCATCCCCCTGCTGGCCACGAACGACTGCCACTACCTCCGCCGGGAGGACGCGGACGCGCAGGAGGTTCTCATGTGCATCCAGACCGGCAAGACGCTCGACGATACCAACCGCATGCGCATGGAAACCCGCGAGCTGTATGTCAAGAGCGAGGATGAGATGCGCAGGGTCTTTCCCGAATACGCCGACGCGATTGAACGCACGGAGGAAGTCGCCAAGCGCTGCCATGTCGATTTCGTCTTTGGCGAAACCAAGCTCCCCCGCTTCCCCACCGAGGCGGGCGAAACCAGCGAGCAGATGTTCCGCCGCCTGTGCGAAAAGGGTCTGGCCGAGCGCTATCAGCCCGTCACGCAGGAGGCGCGCGACCGCATGGAATACGAAATCGGCGTGATTTCCAAAATGGGTTATGTCGATTACTTCCTGATCGTGTGGGATTTCATCAACTACGCCCGCAGTCAGGGGATCGTCGTCGGCCCGGGGCGCGGCTCCGGCGCAGGCTCCATCGTCGCCTACTGCATGTATATCACCCAGCTCGATCCGCTGCGCTACAGCCTGCTGTTCGAGCGCTTTCTCAACCCGGAGCGCGTCTCCATGCCGGATATCGACGTGGATTTCTGCTACGAGCGCCGTCAGGTCGCCCGCCGCTACGGCGCGGATCACGTCAGCCAGATCATCACCTTCGGAACGATGAGCGCCCGCGCCGTCGTGCGCGACGTCGGCCGCGTGCTGGGCTATCCGTATGCCGAGGTGGACGCGGTCTCCAAGTCGATTCCCTTTGAGCTGAACATGACGCTGGCGCGCGCACTGGAAATCTCGCCGGAGCTGAAAAAGAACTATCAGGAGGACGCGCGCGTCAAGCGGCTGATCGACACCAGCCGCGCGCTCGAGGGTCTGCCCCGCCATGCCTCCACCCATGCGGCGGGCGTGCTCATCACCGACAAGCCCGTCACCGATTATGTGCCGCTCCAGCGCAACGACGAGGTTATCACCACCCAGTTCCCGATGGGCACCATCGAAAAGCTCGGCCTGCTCAAGATGGATTTCCTTGGTCTGCGCACGCTGACCGTCATCCGCGACGCGCTCGACCTCATGCGCGACGCGGGCGTGGATATGAAGGCCGAGGATATCCCGCTGGACGATCAGGCCGTGTACGATATGATCTCCGAGGGCGAGACGGACGGCGTGTTCCAGCTCGAATCCGGCGGCATGCGCAGCTTCCTCTCCAACATGAAGCCGCAGAATTTCGAAGATATCATCGCCGCCATTTCGCTCTATCGCCCCGGCCCGATGGATTCCATCCCCCGCTATATCGAGGGCAAAAACAACCCCGGTGCGATTCACTACCTGCATCCTAAACTCAAGCCGATTCTCGACGTCACCTACGGCTGCATGGTCTATCAGGAGCAGGTCATGCAGATTGTGCGCGATCTTGCGGGCTATTCGTATGGCCGAAGCGACCTCGTGCGGCGCGCCATGGCGAAAAAGAAGCACGACGTCATGGCCAAGGAGCGCGAAATCTTCATCCACGGTCTGGAGGAGGACGGACAGATCGTCGTGCCGGGCTGTGTGCGCAACGGCGTGAGCGCCGAAATCGCCAGCCAGCTTTTCGACGAGATGACGGCCTTCGCCTCCTATGCCTTCAACAA
>UQNM01000006.1 GCA_900542395.1 uncultured Eubacteriales bacterium | reverse complement strand
AAAGCATCACGGGCAGAAAATGGATTCTATCTATATTTTAGACGAGAAATAGTATCATATCGAAAAACTGGGAATTCAAAATCGTCCTTTATTTGAATTTGAACCGGTAAAATCGCGCAAAAAACTTGCAATTCGCGCGCGCTCGTGCTAAAATGTGTTCCGGGAGTGATCCTAAACAAAGGGAGGTGAAATGTATGGCTTATCAGATTTCTGATGACTGCATCTCTTGCGGCGTGTGCGCCAGCAACTGCCCGGTGGGCGCGATCAGCGAGGGTGACGGCAAGTTTGTGATCGACGCGGATACCTGCATCGACTGCGGCGCTTGCGCGGAGAACTGCCCGGTGGGCGCTCCGGCTCAGGCCTAATTCATTAGAACTTGCGGACGTATTCGGCCTGGCCGGATGCGTCTTTTTTTGCATATGGGAAATGGCGTTTGGCGTGACAGTCCGCTTTTCGGTCTTTTCGAAACACGTGTTTTGATGTATACTGTAACATGAAACAAAAAGCAAATTCTGCACGAAGCGCGGACGCGCGATGACGCGATGAAAGGAGGGGAACGCCGTGAAAAAGCCGGGGCTTTCCGTCGGCAGCATCGTGATGATGCTGGTGACGGCCTTTGTCGTTGTCGGCATGGCGGCGTTCCTGAACCTGATTGCGGGGGATGACGTCTACGAGCGGACGCGCGCGGTATTCGGCAATCTGGCCGAACAGACGGCGGAGCGAGAGACCGCCGAGCCGACCGTTTTGCCGACGAAAACGCCGTTCTTTGAGGCGACCGCCGAGCCGACGGTCGAGCCGACGCCGACCGCTACGCCGGATCAATCGCCCAAGACCATCACCATCGCCGCCGCGGGCACGATTTACGCGCCGAAGGCCGTTCGCGAGAGCGCGCAGGAGGGCATGGATCACTATGACTTCACGACGACGTTCGAGGGGCTTTCCGGCGCGCTGGCGGGCGCGGATCTTTCCGTCGTGACGCTGGAAACCACGCTGGCCGGGCGGGAAAAGGGCTATGGCAATTACAACACGTCGCCCCAGCTTCTCGACGCGCTGCGCGCCGTCGGCGTGAACTTTGTGTCGCTGGCGACGGAACGCGCGCTGGATAAGGGCTACGACGGGCTGGATATCACCGCCAGTGAGCTGACCAGCCGCTCGGTGGGCTACGCGGGCGTGTACCCGGACGGGGTGAACACGGGCGCGGCGATGCTCAATGTCGGCGGGGTGCAGGTGGCCGTGCTGGCCTACGCATACGGGTTGAGCGACGAGGGGCGCGAACGCACGAAGGGCGACAGCCGGGGCGTGGTCGCGCTGATGGAGACGCAGCGCGTGACGCGGGATATCGCGCAGGCGCGCGTGGACGGCGCGAACATCGTCGTCGTTCTGCCGCACTGGGGAACGAAAAACCGCGCGCAGACGCCGGACACGGTGCACGCCATGGCCGAGCGCATGGCGCAGGCCGGGGCGGACGTCATTCTGGGCGCGCATCCGAACGTCGTGCAGGGCGTGGAGCGGATCAGCACGGTTCGCAGCGACGGGCTGACGTATGAAACCGTCGTCTGTTATTCGCTGGGCTGCCTGCTGACGGACGCGCGCGACAGCGAAAACACGGCGGGCATGGCGGTTCGGCTGGAGATGACGTATGACCCGGCTGTGCGGCGCGTATGGCCGGGGGCGCTTGAGGTTACGCCGCTGTACATCGCCAGACAGCGGGAGGACAGCGGCATCGTTTACCGCGTGGTGAACGCGCAGGACGAACAGGCGCTTGAAAAACTGACGCTCAGCGAACAGGCCGCCGCCGCGCAGGCGGCGGAGCGCGTGAAAATTGCGACACAGGAGGAATGAGGCATGAATCGCAAAAGACTTTCGGATTATGGCATTCGCGTGGGCTGTATGCCGACGGGGCCGCTGGATAAGATCACCGATGTGCCGGGCGTGACCGTCGGTCACGCGACCGTGAGCGACGCGCGCCACCACACCGGCGTGACCGTCATCATGCCCTGCGAGGATAACATGTTCGCCAAAAAGCTGACCGCCGCGAGCTTTGTGCTCAACGGGTTCGGCAAGACGGCGGGGCTTGTGCAGGTGGATGAGCTGGGCACGCTGGAAACGCCCATCGCGCTGACCAACACGCTGAACGTCGGGCTGGTGCACGACGCGCTGGTGACGGTGATGGCCGAGCGATGCGCGGCGGATCACGTGGCGATGCACTCCATCAACCCGGTCGTCGGGGAATGTAACGATTCGCAGCTCAACGCGATTGTGGACAGGCCGATTCACGAGGCGCATGTG
Source organism: uncultured Eubacteriales bacterium (assembly GCA_900542395.1). Classification (GTDB taxonomy): domain Bacteria; phylum Bacillota; class Clostridia; order Christensenellales; family Aristaeellaceae; genus Ventricola. The sequence goes on along the minus strand of UQNM01000006.1, from coordinate 45,319 downwards.
CGCGAGGCCATCGCGGGCGCGTGCAGGGATTTTGACGAGGGCGACGTCGGCGCGGGGGCGGGCACGGTCTGCCACGGCCTCAAGGGCGGCATCGGTTCGGCTTCCCGGCAGATTGAAATCGCGGGCAAGACCTACACACTCGGCGTGCTGGTGCAGAGCAATCACGGCTGTCTGGAGGAGCTGACGGTGTGCAACCGCCGTCTGGGCGAGGAGATCATCGCCAAGCGCAACGCGCGGCCTGCGCCCGAACCCAACGACCGCGGCTCGATTATGATGGTGACGGCGACGGATCTGCCCGTGTCGGATCGCCAGCTTCGGCGCATCATCAAGCGCTGCTCCGTCGGACTGGCACGCTGCGGCTCGTATTTTGGCCACGGCAGCGGCGATGTGATGATCGGCTTTACGACGGCCAACCGCATGCCCGCGGGCGGCATGCACCGCGTCGTCGCCCAGCAGGTGCTCACCGAGCATACGCTCGAACTGGCCTTCCGCGCGATTGCCGAGGCGACGCAGGAGGCCGTGCTCAATTCGCTCTGCTGCGCCGACGCGGTGACGGCAGAGGATGGGCGCGTGTTTGAAAGCATATCGCAATATCTGTAAAAAAAGACAAGCTGCTGCAACGCGGATAGGCGCGGAGCAACAGCTTGTTTTGCGTATATGCGTAAAGAAGAAGGGCGCTTATTTCAGCGCTTCGCCCAGCGCGGCGCAGGCGGCAAGCGCCGCGTCGTCCGGCTCATCCTGACAGATGACGCTCTCGGCGCAGAGGGTGAGACCGGCTGCCGCGCAGTCGTCCTCCCAGGTGCGCATCCATTCGCCGCCGCCCCAGCCGTAAGAACCGAAGAGCGCAATCTTCTTGCCCGCAAGCGCCGGCTTGACGGCCTCGAACATCGGCTCAAACTCGGATTCTTCCAACTGTTCGGCGCCCATGGACGGGCAGCCGAACGCAATCGCGGCGTAATGTGCGGCCTTGTCCGCATCGAACTCGGCGGCGGTGAACAAATCGGCCTGCGCGGCGGCGGCGACGGCTTGCGCCATCGCTTCGGTATGCCCCGTTCCGCTCCAATACACAACAGCAGCTTGACTCATTTTGAAAATCTCCTTTCTATATCACGGGAATTTTTCCCGAGCAGTCAAAGGTAACGCCTTCCGTCACGCCTTCGGCGTGCCAACCTTCGGCATCTCATCTGTTTGTTTCCGCCACAGGCGGCAACAGATTCGATGTTCCTCGAAGAGGGAGGCATGTTTTTCTGGGAAAGACGGTTTCGCATGTCGAATAAGGCGCGAAACCGAACGCCTTCTTTGGAAGGCTGACCAAGGACGTTCGGCGTTATGCGGCTACGGCCAACTGATCGAGCGTTCTTCCGCAGGCGAACAAGCGCTTATAGACGCTGGTGCACTTGCGGAACCGGCAAAACGCTTTCTGCGCGGCTTCCGCGTCGGTGTAGCACTTCCAGCAGCCGCAGCACAGGCAGTTGCGCCCTTTGTTGGCGATAAAGGCAACCACATCGTCGATGGGATAGCCCAGAAACAGGCCGATTTCATGCGGAAACGCGCCGCCCCGCGCGAGCCGCGCGCAAAGCAAATCGACCGCGGCCTCGACGTGCAGATCGGGATAGCCCTGTTCGGCGAGAAAAGCGCGTTCCTTTTCGCCCGCGAGCACGCGGCGGAGCTGGCCGGGGCGATAGAGATAGCACAGCGCGCGCCCATCGCCCACGTCGATCACGCGGATGGCCAGCCCCTTGGGCGCGAGCGCGTCGGAGAGCGCCTGCGCCTCGCGCCGCGTGTACGCCATATCCTCCGGCGTGACGCTGAACAGACTGCCGCATTTGAGGCTGGCCAGCGTGGGGGAACAGTGGTCGATGAGCATGGGAACGATGGACATGGGCGGCGTCTCCTTTGCAGATGTTAGAATAAACTAACAACCATTCAAAAATAATCAGCCCGATCAAAGTGAAACGAGTTAGAACGAGCTAACAATAGGCATTATACAGAACGCGCGCCGTTCTGTCAAGGGGAGAATTGACACATTCAGACAATTTGCGTATAATAAAAAAATAAAGGAACGTGCGCAAAGGAGGCGCTTTGCATGGAAAAAACACCGATTCTGGCGATTATGTATGACTTTGACCATACGCTTTCCCCAAGAGATATGCAGGAATACGGCTTCATTCCGGATTTGGGCATGGAAGCGGATGTATTTTGGAACAAGTGTCTGAAGGCCATGAAGCGCAATCAGATGGATCAGATTCTGGCCTATATGTATATGATGCTCGAGGAGGCCAAGGGCAAGCTGATCGTCAACCGCAATATGCTGCGGGCGCTGGGCAAGGATGTTCAGCTCTTTGACGGCGTGAGTGACTGGTTCGCGCGCGTGAACGAATACGCGAGAAGCCGGGGCTTGCAGCCGGAGCACTATATCATTTCTTCCGGCCTCAAGGAGATCATCGAGGGCACGCCGATTGCGAAGGAGTTCAAGGAGATTTACGCCGCGTCGTTCTGCTATGATGAGCACGGCGTCGCCTGCTGGCCCGCGATGGCGGTCAACTACACCAGTAAAACGCAGTTCCTCTTCCGCGTCAACAAGGGCGTGCTGGATGTGACGGAGCACCGCGCGCTCAACGAGTTTATGCCGGAGGAAAAGCGGCGCGTGCCGTTCTCCAACATGATCTATGTCGGCGACGGGCTGACCGACGTGCCGAGCATGAAGCTGACCAAGCTCAACGGCGGCCATTCCATCGCGGTCTGGCAGGAGAACGAGTGGGTCAGCAACGAGATGCTGCTCGAAGGGCGCGTGGATTTCGCCGTCAAGGCCGATTACAGCAAGGGAAGCGAGATGGAAAAGACGGTTTTCGCCGTCATCGACCAGATTGCCGCCAGCGCCAAAACCGCGCAGATGCATGTGGACGCATGCGACCGCGCCAAGCGAACACAGGAGGAAGCATGAAGAACAGAAAGCTGCTCGTGCTGGATATCGACGGCACGCTGACCAACACGCAGAAGGATATCACGCCCAGGACGCTGGAAGCGATTTTGAACATCGAGCGGATGGGGCACGCCGTCGCGCTCGCCTCGGGTCGGCCGACGGGCGGCATGCGGCGCTACGTCGATGAGCTGGAGCTGGCAAAATACGGCAATTACGCCATCAGCTATAACGGCGCCTGCGTCACGAATATGCAGACGAACGAAATGGTCTACAAAAACGCGCTGCCGGATTATGTCGCGCCGTGGATGCTGGATTACGCCCGCGAGCACGGCCTTGGCATGTGCATTTACGACGGCAACACGGTTGTCTGCGGCACGGATGTGGATCGCTACATCGAGCGCGAAACGGTGCTCAACGGCTTTAACCGCGTGTCGGTGGAGAATTTTGACGCATATCGCGGCATGGATATGTTCAAGGCGCTGCTGACCGCGCCGCCCGTTCGCGCGGCGGAACACGAAAAGCGCCTTGCGCGCCGGTTCATCGGCCGGCTGAGCATCTACCGCAGCGAGCCGTATTTCATCGAGGTCATGCCGCGCGGCGTGGACAAGGGCGCGGCCATCGCGGGGCTGATCGAGCGGCTGGGGATGGAGCGCGAGGACGTGATCGCCTGCGGAGACGGCCTCAACGATCTGGCCATGATTCGATACGCCGGTCTGGGCGTGGCGATGGGCAACGCGCAGAGCGAAATCAAGGCGGCCGCCGACGTGGTGACCGGGACGAACGACGAGGACGGCATCGTCAGCGTGATCGAGCAATACATCCTGAACGCCTGAGCGCCCGCAGGCTGAGCAGCAGCGTCAGCCCCTGCACCGCGCCGAGCGAGGCGACCGCGCCCCACAGACCGACGACGGGCACGAGCAGCAGCACGGCCAGCACGCCGAGCAGGCTGGCGGCCAGCGAGATTTTCAGCGACGCGCCCTGCAAACCGAGCGCATTCATCATGCCGCCGCAGACATGCGCCGCCGCGATGACCGGAATGAGACAGCACGAGCCGCGCAGCAGCGGCAGGAGCGCCGTCTGGCGAAAAAAGACGTTCGCAATCAGCGGGGCGGTCAGCCATACGCCGACCGCCGCCGCCGCGCCGACCCCGAGCGCGGCGCGGAGCATGCCGGAGGAGAGCGCGCAGAGCGGCCGCCCATCCGTCTGCCGCCGGGTCAGTTCGGGCGCGGCGGCCATGCTCAGGCTGCACGTGACGAACGAAGGCATAAACAAAATGGGCTTGAGCATGCCGTGAAACACGCCGAGGCTGGCCATCGCCTCCGCGGCGGAAAGGCCGAACAGCCGCAGGCGCGCGGGAATGAGCGTCGCGTTCACCGTCTGCATCAGCGCGGAGACAAGGCGCATGCCCGTCAGCGGCAGAGAGAGGGCGAGCAGCTCGCGAAAAATCGGCCTTCGAGCGCCCGCGCCCTTGGCAAAGAGCACGAGCCGTGCGCCGAGCAGCAGCATCAAAATCAGCCCGGCGGTTTCGCCCGCGAGCGTCGCGGCGGCCGGAATCGCCGCACGGAAGGACGTCGGCCAGCCGCGCAGGCCGTAAACCAGCCGAACGCACAGCAGCGCGCGGACAAGCTGCTCGAGCAGCTCGCCGAGGGCGGGCGGCACGGGGCGGCCGACGCCGTAATAATAGCCGTTCAGCACGCAGGACGCGCCGAGAATCGGGATGCAGGGCAGGAAGCACAGCAGCGCGGGCAGCGTTTTGATATCGCCCAGCCACAGGCACAGCGGCTCGCGCAGGAGAAACGCCAGCGCGGCGAGGATCAGGCTGACGGGCAGCGCCAGCAGCAGCGCGCAGCGCACGACGCGCGCCCGTTCTTTGCCCTCCGCCTTGGCGCACAGGCGCGAAACGGCGGCGGGCAGACCCGTGACGACCGGCGTGATGAGCAGCATCTGCGCGCTCTGCGCCAGCTCGACAAGCCCCATCGCCTGCGCGCCCAATTCACGGGAGAGCCACAGCCGCAGCAAAAAGCCGATGGAGCGAACCACAAAATGCGACGCGCTCAAAAAGAGCGTTTTTTGAACCAGCGTTTTGCCGCGCACGACCATCACCCCGTGGAGGGTATGCAGAAAAAGGAGACCGTATGTTTACGAAGTGGGATCATCGTTTTATGGAAATGGCGCAGCTCGTTTCGACGTGGGCGAGCTGCTATCAGGAGGAGCGCAAGGTCGGCGCGGTGATCGTCAAGGATAAGCGCGTGATGACCACCGGCTACAACGGCGCGCCCGCGGGGGTCAGCACCTGCGTGGAGCGCGGCGAGTGCCTGCGCAAAAAGCTCGGGATTCCTTCCGGCACGCGGCATGAGATGTGCTACGCGGTGCACGCGGAGCAGAACGCCATCATTCAGGCGGCCAAGCTGGGCGTGAACATCGACGGCTCGACGCTCTACTGCACCCATCAGCCGTGCATCCTCTGCGCAAAGATGATCGTCAACGCGGGCATTGTGCGCGTGGTGTATCACAGCGGTTATCCGGATGATTTTGCCCTGAATATTTTCAAAGAGGCCGGGGTTCTGGTCGAGCGATACAGCGAATCGGAGGAATGAAGCATGCCGCGTCTTTTTATTGTCGCCACGCCGATTGGCAATCTCTCCGATATCAGCGCGCGCGCGCTGCAAACGCTGCGGGACTGCGATTTGATCGCCGCCGAGGATACGCGCGTGACCCGCGCGCTGCTCAACCATTTTGAAATCGACACGCCATGCGTCTCCAACCACCAGCACAACGAGGAAAACCGCGCTGCGCCGATCGTCGCGCGCATGCTGGAGGAGGATCTGGATGTGGCGCTGGTCACCGACGCGGGCACACCCTGCATCAGCGACCCCGGCAGCTTTCTGGCAAAGGAGGCCGCCGCGGCGGGAATCGAGGTGCTGGCGGTGCCGGGGCCGACGGCGATGGCGAGCGCGCTTTCCGTCAGCGGGTTTGACACGCGCGAATTCGCGTTTTACGGCTTTTTGCCGCGCCAGAAGCGGGAGCTTTCCGAAAAGCTGCTGGCGATTGCGCGCACCGGCGTGCCGATTGCCGTCGCGCACGAGTCGCCGCACCGCGTGATTGATCTGGTCAGCGTGATTTGCGAGACATTGCCGGGGTGCCGCGTCAGCGCGAGCTGCGACCTCACCAAGCTGCACGAAAAGACGATCCGCGGCACGGCGGAGGAGGTGCTGGCCATGCTGCGCGCCAACGAAAAGGCGGAGAAGGGCGAATATTGCCTCGTGCTCGATCTGCACGACGTGCGCGTAGCGGAAAAGAAAACCGCTTCCGACGCGAGCCTTGAAGCGCGCATCTTTGAACAGCTGATGGCGGGCAGGGATATGCGCGAGGCCGGAGACGCGCTGATGGAACAGGGGGAAAAGCGCAACGACGTATACCGCGCGCGCACAGCCGTACAGAAATTTCTCGAAGAGCTTTTGGAGGAGGATGACGATGAATAACGAAACGATGCAGCTTCTCTACAATCGCAAGAGCGTTCGCGCTTACGAGAAGCAGCCCATCCCCGAGGCGGACGTGCAGGCGATTCTGCGCGCTGCCGTTGAAGCGCCGACCGCCGGAAACATGACGCTTTGGAGCGCCATCCGTGTGACGGACGAGGCGAAGAAGAAGCGCCTTTCCGAAACCTGCGACAATCAGCCGTTTATCGCGGCCGCGCCGCTGGTGCTCGTGTTTTGCGCGGATTACAAGCGCTGGTATGATCTGTTCGCGTCGCTTGAGCTGGGCGAGACGCTTCGCCGGCCGGGCGAGGGCGACATGATGCTCGCAATGGTCGATGCGGTGATCGCGGCGCACGCCAGCGTCGTCGCGGCGGATGCGCTGGGCTACGGCTCCTGCTACATCGGGGATATCATCGAGCGCTGCGAGCAGCAGCGCGAGATTCTCGGCCTTCCGGCCTACGTCATGCCGGTGTGCATGGCGGTTTACGGCGTTCCGACGGAATTCCAGCGGGAGCGCCAGAAGCCCGCGCGCTTTGATGTGCGCGATATCGTCTTTGAAAACGAGTATCAGCCGCGCGGCGCGGCGGAAATGCGGCGCATGCTTGAGGCGCGGCAGGATAAGCACGGGGCGGAATTGGAGAAGTGGATCACGGCGCGCTGCAAGCGCAAGTGGAACTGCGAATTTTCCGAGGAGATGACCCGATCTGCCGCAAAGATGATTGAAATGTGGCGCGAAGGGAAATAAGAAAGCAGCCCTGCGACTTGACGCGGGACTGCCTTTGGGGTATAATGTGGATAGACGAGGAGCCGTTTGCAATCGGTTCTCCCGCTTGAAGTTAAAACCTTAAAGCACAAGACCGCCGATCAGGTTCCAGCTGACCGGCGGCACGCTTTTTATTTACGGTTCTTTGCGTCTACTGCGATGAGCAGGCTCAGGAACGTAAGAACAACCAAACTCAGATAATAGACTGTATTTTATCTTGGTAAACTCTGATGAAGAAATGAATGAGAAACTACTTGAAATGTATAAGTAAAGCGAGAAAATTTTATGAATAACAGATTTTCTGCAATGAAGCGTATAGCTATATTGTGCATAAGTTTTTTCATATCTTGTTGCGTGAATACATTGGGGTTGTCAGAAGAAATGTACGCTGAAAATAATGATTATGAATATAGCTCTCGAAGAAAATGTCCATCGTATGAGATAAATAAAATAATGGACGGTGCTTTTCAGACTAAAGCAGCGATAGCGTTAAGATCATGGTTTATTTCTGAATATGCATTCCAAAATGATTGGTATGATGATCTATATTCTAATAATTCAGTAATACTCTTGGAACCTTATATAATAAAATGCGAGAATAAAGGTGACGAATTTATAATATACTGCTCATCAGATATATCATCTTATGCTCTGTTTGAAAGTGAAGATGGAAAATTGTATTTATCTCAAGGACTTAATAAAACTGGATTATTTAGGATATATTTTGAAATATACAGCCAATCTGATTGGAGGGTAATCTCCGTTCAACTCTTAGAAGAAAATGACGAGGAATTATATCCGGGTGTAGGAATAGGAACAGATGGTTTTCCCGGACTTAGTGATCAATTGGAAAAAGAAATTCCAGAATGGGGATTGGATACATATCATATTGCACAAAAGTATCTTGATCTAAATGAGTTAGATGCAGATGTTATAATGTGGTAACATAATGATTTCATACGGTGTCATAGCGTATCCCTCCCTTCTTCTGTAACAGAAGCGGGAGGCAACCACCGGCAGCGCTCGTCTGCCCACGAAATGATTGTAGCATACGCCTTTTACTTTGACAATCAGCACAATGGACATCAATAAAACGAGCCCCGGCGCCATGCCGAGGCTCGTTTTGTTTGCATATGGTCTTTGCGAAAGGGGATTACGCCATCTTCCAGCCTTCGGCCAGATCAGTCTTCTCCCACGGCATATCCTTGGCGTTCTCGCCGAAGTGGCCGTAGCAGGAAACCTTGCTGAACCTCGGGCTGCGCAGGTCAAAGCGCTTGATGATCGCGGCCGGGCGCATATCCACGGTGGAGACGAGCGCCTGAATCTTTTCGCGGTCAACCTTCTCCGTGCCGAAGGTATCGACCAGCACGGAAACCGGCTGCGCCACGCCGATGGCGTAGGAGAGCTGAACCTCGCAGCGGTCGGCCAAACCGGCGGCCACGACGTTCTTGGCGAGGTAGCGCGCCATGTAGGCCGCGCTGCGATCCACCTTGCTGGAATCCTTGCCGGAGAAAGCGCCGCCGCCGTGATGCGCATAGCCGCCGTAGGTATCGACGATCAGCTTGCGCCCGGTCAGGCCGCTGTCGCCCGCGGGGCCGCCGATCAGGAAGCGGCCGGTCGGGTTGACGAAAATGCGCGTGTTCTTGTCGAGCATATCGGCGGGCAGCGCGCGGGCAATCACCTCGTCGATGATCGCGGTGTGCAGCTCGTTCTCGCTGATCGCGTCGGTGTGCTGGGTGGAAACAACGACGGTGTCGATGCGAACCGGCTTGCCCGCTTCGTCGTATTCCACGGAGACCTGCGCCTTGCCGTCCGGCAGGATGTCGGGCAGGATGTGCATCTCGCGCACATAGGCCAGACGCCGGGTCAGCGCGTGCGCCAGCTCGATCGGCAGGGGCATGAGGTTTTCGGTCTCGCGGCAGGCGTAGCCGAACATCATGCCCTGATCGCCCGCGCCCGCGTCCTCTTCGATCTCGCGGGAGACGCCCATGTTGATATCCGGGCTCTGCTCGTGCAGATCGACGGTGATTGCGCAGGTGTCCGCGTCAAAGCCGTGACCCGGCTCGGTGTAGCCGATTTTGCGGATGGTATCGCGGGCAATCTGCTCGTAATTCACCTTTGCGGTGGTGGTGATTTCGCCGAAGATGTGCACCGCGTCGGTGATGGCGGTGACCTCGCAGGCGACGTGGCTCATCGGATCCTGCGCAAGCAGCGCGTCGAGAATCGCGTCGGCGATCTGGTCGCAGACCTTATCGGGATGCCCCTTGGTGACGCTCTCGGAGGTAAACAGCGTATGCATCGTCAGTCCTTCTTTCCGCAGCCTGCGCCGCAGGTCGAGCAATCGTGGCTGCAGGCCCAGAGGCGCTCAGCCGTCGGCTGCCAGTTCTTGGCGTATTCGTCGCACTTGGCGCACAGGTGATCGGCGGTCTCCGGGGACTGCGGATCGGTGGAATGGGCGCCGGTCTTCTCGACGATTTCGCGCAGCATCTGCGGGTTCTCCAGCATCGGGCAGGGGCGCAGATGGTTGTCGTTGAACGGCTGGCCGTCGTGATAGGCCATGAAGATCGGGCTTTGCAGCGCCTCGAGCAGCGTGCAGCTGCGGATGTTCGCGTTGGAGTAGTGGATGAACACGCACGGATCGACGTCGCCGTTGGCATTGATGTGCAGGTAGCGGCGGCCGCCGGCGATACATCCGCCTACATACTCGCCGTCGTTCTGGAAGTCCATGGCGAAGATCGGCTTGGTCGCGCGGATTTCGCGGATGCGGTGATACATGTACTCGCGCTGCTCCGGGTTCGGCAGGAGCTGCGGCGCGGCGTCGTTGCCGACCGGCATATAGTGGAAATACCAGATGAAGCGCGCGCCGAGGCCGCAGATGTAGTCGATATAGGCATCGGAGGCGATGGAGTCAATGTTCGCGCTGGTGTAGCAGGCCGAAATGCCGAACGGCAGATGCTTGGCATGAAGCAGCTTCATGGCGTGGGTCGCCTTTTCAAACACGCCGTTGCCGCGTCGGCCGTCGGTCGCAGCCTCGAAGCCCTCGAGGCTGATGGCCGGAATGAAGTTCTTCACGCGGAGCATTTCGTCGGTAAATTCCTCGTCGATGAGCGTGCCGTTGGTGAAGGAGAGGAACTGGCAGTCGGAGTGCTTGTTGCAGATGGCGATCAAATCCTTCTTGCGAACGAGCGGCTCGCCGCCGGTGTAGATGTACATGTATACGCCGAGCTGCTTGCCCTGCGTGACGATGGAATCAATCTCATCAAACGTCAGGTTCAGGCGGTTGCCGTATTCCGCCGCCCAGCAGCCGGTGCAGTGCAGGTTGCAGGCGGAGGTCGGATCCAGCAGGATCGCCCACGGGATGTTGCAGTTGTACTTCTTGCGGTTTTCCTCCTGCTTCGGCCAGCCGATGATGTTGGCGTTGAGGAAGAAATTCATAAACGTCGCCTTGAGCACGTCGGGATCGGTGTCCTTCATAATGTCCATGACGAGCTGATGCATGTTGTTGTCTTTATCGTTAATGACGTTGCGGATGGCCGCGCGCTGAGCCGGGAAGCTGTCCGGGCCTTCGCCGGCGAGCTTATCGACCCAGGCCATCAGTTTCGGGGCATTTTCCTCCGGGTTCTTGCCGATATAGCTGAACGCGGTGGAGAAAGCAGCCTTTTTCATCGAATCTGCAATACCCATAAAAAGCACACTCCTTTGTTGTTGTGGCCACAGTATAAAACAAAAATCAGCCTAAAGAAAATACCCAAACGCGCTCCCCTGTCCGAATTTGGGATAGGGAAAACGCATTTGGGTAAATTTGACACATCCGGTCGAATTTGCGTAAAGATATCTTAACGGTCGGCTTTGTCATCCGCGGTGGCCAGAAAACGCTGGACGATGCCCTCCAAGCTGCCGTCGGCGAGGCGGTAGAGCTGGCGGATCAGCGGTTCGGGCGGGGCGAGCATGTTTGTGCCGATCCAGCGCAGCAAAAGGCCGGCGATGCCCAGCCCGTATACGCTGACGATAAAATCCTGATCGGCCTCGCAGAGCCGGTCAAAGCCGGACTGCGCGGAAAAAAGGCGGTGCAGCAGGGGCGAAAGCAGCTTGAAAACCTCGCGTTCCAGCGTGTCGCGCTCTAAAGAATGGAAGGCGTTGAGGATGAGCAGCCGGTTGGCCTGCATATAGGCGAACAGGGCGGCGATGCTCTCTTCCCAGTTGTCCAGTTCAATTTCGTTGGCGATCAGGTGGTGGATGTCCTCTTGCAGCGTCCAGTCCAGCAGATCGTAGATATCCTGAAAATGATAATAAAAGGTCTTACGGCTGACTTCCGCATCGTCCGTGATATCCTGAATGGTGATGCTGTCCAGCGTCGTCTTCGACAGGAGCTTTTTCAGGGACATGGAGAGCATGCGTTTTGTCGTATTGGCCATGGATTCACCCCATTTCTTTCTGCCATTGTACCTTTTTTTCGCTTTTTCGTCAACCGAAGAATGGTGCGGGTCGATGGCTGGCGATTGCAACCGGGGGATTCTTGAGCGGGCGCGGGGAAGGGCGTATGATCGGAACAGATCAAGGAGAGAGGGGCTGAACGAATGAAGAAACGGGTAACGCCGGAGGCGCTGGCCGATATGCTGATGAAGCGGGTGTACGTGCCGTTTTCCGCCGTGGTTTCAGCGGCGGCGGACGGCGAGATTTTGTCTCTGTGCCAGTTTGACACGGCCTTTGCGGGCGAAGTGATGGCCTTTGACGAGCGGGCGGCGGAGGTTTGGCTGCTGAGCCATCACCCGGAGGGGCTTCGGGAGATGACCGCGGAGGACGCGGCCAACCTGAACCGCCTGCGCCGCCGCGCGCCGCACGCGCGCGTCCGTTTTTTCCTCGTCGGGGAGGATACCGGCTGTGTGGAGGTTGAAATCGAGCGGGAGGCGTGATATACTGAAACGCCTTCAAAAAGAGGGCGCTTATCAGCAGCAAAACATGGAAGGAGAAAACCATGACGCAGGAAGAAAAAAACGAGCTGATGGATCGGCTCGGCCCGCAGGATTACGAAGCATATATGGAACTGCGCCGGCAGATGGACGTGCTGGCCGCGGACGAGCGGATGGACGACGCGCAGAAGGCCGCGTTTTACGCCCAGATTCGCGAAGAACTGATCGTCATGCGCAAGCAGCGCGACCTGCTGACCCGCAGACTGCAGGCGTTCAACGACCTGATCGACGAGGTGGAAACCCGCCTTAAAGAGACGGAAAAATACGACCGCAGAAAGAAAAAGAAGCTGCGGATTCTGCCGCCGCCGCCGACCAACGCGCAGATTGACTACCGCGAAAAGCAGGAGGCGCACTTCGCGCAGGGCATGACGTTTTACAAGCTGTTCTGGGTGTTTTTCATCGGCTGTTTTGCGGGCGTTATGCTGGAAACGATCTATTGCCTGATTCAGCGCGGCCATTACGAGAGCCGCGTCGGCCTGATTTACGGCCCGTTTAACCTCGTGTACGGCGTCGGCGCGCTCTGCCTGAGCGGCGCGCTCTATCGCTTCCGCAATCGCGGGCGTGTATTCTCGTTCGTCGGCGGCTTTATCGTCGGCTCGGTGGTGGAATACGCCTGCTCGTGGTTTCAGGAGGTCTGCTTCGGCTCGACCTCGTGGGATTACAGCGGCATGCCCTACAACCTCAACGGCCGAATCTGCCTGCTGTATTCGATTTTCTGGGGTATTTTGGGCATCTTCTGGATCAAGGATATCTACCCGCGCATGGCGAAATGGATTTTGAAAATCCCCAACAAGGTCGGAAAGCCCCTGACGTGGGCGCTGTTGGTGTTCATGGTCTTCAACTCCGTGATGACCCTGTTCACCTCTTTGCGCTGGTCGGCACGCCGCGCGGGCGTGCCCGCGGGCAATGCGTTCGAGGCGTATCTCGACGAGCATTACCCCGACGAGCGTATGCAGAAGATCTTCGCCAACGCGGAATTTACCGAGGATCGCGAGGCGCGCATGCACGACGAGCAGGAATCGCAGAATAATTTCCAGAAGCTCGAAGAACTGAGCCACGAGCTGGGGCAGAAGACCGCCGAAACCATCGAAGACGCGATTGACACCCTCAAGAGCGACGCGGAAAAATAAGAATCGAAAATGTAAGAAACAACATCCCCCGACGGCGCGCGCTGTCGGGGGATGTTTATACAATGCGTTATCCTCATCGAATATCGCCGTCCATCAGCGGCGAATGGGAATCGAGCGCAAATTCGGCGGATTCGACGCTGCCCGTGGCGGGGCACAGCGTCACCAGCGCATAGGTTTCGCGGGTCGCCGGCTGTGCGGGCGGGGCGGCGAAGCAGAAAACGCGATAGTGCGCAACGCCGTTTTCGTCGGCGCGCTCGGCGTAGAGCATCGGGTAACAGAGCGGCGCATCCGCCGACAGGCCGTTTGCCTCAAAGACGGCTTTGGCGGCTTGCGACGCGATTTGAGCGGCCTGCTCGAACGAAATTTCGTCGCTGCGCGGCTCGCGCAGGGTTGCGCCCTTGTAGCGCCGCGCGTATTCGGTCTGATCGTCGGCAGACCAGCTAAATAGGTTGGAACCGAATTTCTGCGTCCACGTTTTTGCCTCGGCGCTGACCGCGGCGTCGGAGGCGGGCTGCGTGGCCAGATCGACGGGGGAATGTTGGAGGATTTCGCCGGTGAGCGCGTCCACGGTCACGGAGAACGTGCAGCCGTTGCCGTAAATGCTGGTCATCAGCACGAAATAGGCGTCGCCCTGCCGCTCGCAGGAGACGGCGTACTCGTCGAAGGAAAAAACGCTCGTGTCGCAGATGGATTCGAAGCAGGCGCGTGCGGCCTGCAGGGCTTCCTGCTCGGTCAGCGCGCGGAGCGGCGTGGCGGCGGGCGGGGCGCTGGCCGTTGCGGCGGCCGTCGCGGCCGGGGAGAGGATGGGATCGCTGCCGGGGGCGGCGATATCCGTCGTGCCCAGACGGCGGCTGTGCAGCGTGAAGGCGGTGACGGGCGCGACGAGCAGCACGAGCAGCCCCATCGCAAAGGCGAAATTCAGGCGGCGGGCGCGCTTTTTGGCCTGAGCGCGGCGGCCGTGGATCGCCGCGAGCACGGCGCGCTCATCCTGCGCGTTGAAGCGGACGGAGCAGAGGCTCTCGTCGATGGCTTCGCGAATGGTCGGGTCTTTTTTCATCGAACTCAGCCCCTTTCTTCCAGTTGAATCCGGAGTTTTTTCTGCGCCTGCTGGAGCCGCCGGGTGGCGGTCGGCGCGGAGATGCCGAGCACCTGCGCACAGGCGCGCAGGCTCATATCCTGATAATAGTACAGCAGCACGATTTCGCGGTGCTTGGGCGCAAGCGCCATGATGGCCTGCGTCAGCGCCAGCCGTTCCTCGGCGCAGCTCGCCATCGAGAGCGGAAGCGCCTCGATCTCCTGCCGGCTGTCGATGTGGCGCATCCACGAGGAGCGGAGCGTATCCTTGCAGGTGTTGACGGCGATGCGCATCAGCCATGCCTTGGTGCTTTCAATTTTGCCGGAGAGCAGCTCGTCGATGTGGTCATACGCCTTGATGAAGGTCTCCTGCACCGCGTCCTCGGCCAGCCCCATGTCGCGCAGATAGACGCAGCACAGGCGCTTGAGGCCGTCGCCGTAAACTTCCATCAAATGCCGCAATCGCTGCTCGCGCTCATCTTCCGTAAAGGGCGACATCGTCCATCCACCTCCCTATTGATAAGACGAAGGAAACGCGCCAAAATTTCACAAAAAGGAAAATTTTTTTAATAATGTGAAATGGCGCAAAACCGCCCGCTTTCAAAAATATAGACTGACTTTTTGTCTTTTTCACATTTCTGCCCTTGATTTCACGAATCCTGTTCTTTACAATAATAGATAACGCGCCGAAAATCAAGGGGCGCGGTCTGAAAAAGAGAATCCGATGAAAAATTCGGTTTTGGAGGCGTTTATGATGAGCAAGGTCATCGGCATTGATTTGGGCACGACGAATAGCTGCGTGGCGGTGCTGGAAGGGGGCGAGCCGGAGATCATCCCCAATTCCGAGGGCGGGCGCACGACGCCCTCCGTCGTCAGCTTTACCAAAGAAGGGGAGCGCGTGGTCGGCGAGGCGGCCAGACGGCAGCAGGCGGTCAACGCGGCGCGGACGGTGCTCTCCATCAAGCGGGAAATGGGCACGGATTACCGCGTGAAGATCGACAGAAAGGCCTATACGCCGCAGGAAATTTCCGCGATGATTCTGCAAAAGCTGCGCCGCGACGCGGAGGCGTTCCTCGGCGAGCCGGTCAGTCAGGCGGTCATCACCGTTCCGGCGTATTTCACGGACAGCCAGCGTCAGGCCACGCGCGACGCGGGGCGCATCGCGGGGCTGGACGTGCTGCGCATCATCAACGAGCCGACGGCGGCGGCATTCGCCTATGGCCTTGACCACGGGCAGGCGCAGAAGATTCTGGTTTACGACCTCGGCGGCGGCACGTTTGACGTTTCGCTCATCGAGATCGGCGACGGCATGATCGAGGTGCTGGCGACCAGCGGCGACAACCACCTCGGCGGCGACGACTTCGACGAGCGGCTGGCGGATTATCTGGCCGACGAGTTTAAGCGCACGGAAAAGATTGATTTGAAGCGGGACAAGGCGGCGATGCTCCGCGTTCGCGAGGCGGCGGAAAAGGCCAAGCGCGAATTGAGCGGCCAGATGAGCACGCAGGTCACGCTGCCGTTTTTGACGCAGGACGCAAACGGCCCGCATCACCTCGATGTGACCGTCACCCGCGCGCAGTTCGAGGGGATGACGCGCGATCTGGTGGAGCGCACCTGCGGCCCGGTCAGTCAGGTGATGACGGATGCGGCGCTGAGCATGAGTGAGCTGGGGCAGGTGCTGCTCGTCGGCGGCAGCACGCGCATGCCCGCCGTGCAGGAGATGGTCAAAAAGCTCACGGGGAAAACCCCGGCGCGCAACGTCAACCCGGATGAATGCGTCGCGATGGGCGCGGCTTTGCAGGGCGGCAAGCTGGCCGCAGGCAACGGGATGACGGTCTCATCCGCGGCGCAGAGCGTGATTTTGATGGACGTCGCGCCGCTGTCGCTGTCCATCGAGACGGTCGGCGGCGTCGCAACCAAGATTATCGACCGAAACACGACCATCCCGACCCGCCACAGCCAGATTTTCACCACCGCCGCGCCGTTCCAGACCGCCGTGGACATCAAGGTTTTGCAGGGCGAGCGGTATTACGCGCGGGACAACAAGCTGCTGGGCAATTTCCGGCTCAAGGGAATCCGCCGCGCGATGGCGGGCGTGCCGCAGATCGAGGTGACGTTCGCCATTGACGCAAACGGCATCGTGACCGTCTCCGCGAAGGATTTGGGCACGGGCAACCAGCAGGAAATCACGATTTCCTCCACCACGAACATGAGCGAGGATGAAATCCGCCGCGCCATGGAGGACGCGCGCCGCTACGAGGCGCAGGATAAAGCGCGCAAGGAAGCATCGGGCATTCGAAACGAGGCCGAAAAGCTGATCTACGAAACCGAGCAGGCGCTCGGCAGGGATAAGACGATCAGCCATGAGGACAAGAAGAAGGTCAAGGACGATATTTC
Source organism: uncultured Eubacteriales bacterium (assembly GCA_900542395.1). GTDB lineage: Bacteria > Bacillota > Clostridia > Christensenellales > Aristaeellaceae > Ventricola. The sequence goes on along the minus strand of UQNM01000006.1, from coordinate 28,583 downwards.
CGCCCTGCGCAAGGCCGTGAACAAAACCAAGCCGGAGAGCATCACGACCGAGCAGGCCGCGGAGATCGCCCGTCTGGCCGAGGCACTTAAACAGAGCGCAAAGGCGATTCGGACAGAGGGATAAACCGTTCGACAGCATGACCCAAAAACAGCGCTTCACGATAAAAAAGCGCCGCATCCGAAAAAACGGAAGCGGCGTATTTCGTCCTCGTTCAGCGCAGCAGGCTGGAAGCGACATAGGGCAGGATGGCCGTCAGCAGCAGCGCGCAGCAGGCGACAATCGCAACAACGCGCACCATCTTCTGCTTCTGCTCCGCCTTCTTGTTGGTCTTAGAAGCCATTGGAATCATCCTCCAATCGTTGAAATTAAGCATATTATAGCACAAAGTTACGCATCCGCAAAGGGGGGAAACGCAGGAAAATTGGCGGCAGTCGGTTTTCGGGCGATTTGGCACGCGGAAAGGCTTGACTTCTCCCGACGCGCCGCATATAATAAGGCGTAAAGGCGATGAACGGAAAAGTACCTGTGCAGGGAGCGAGAGAGAGGGCGCGCCGCCGGCTGAAAGCGCGCCTCGCGAAGCGCAGAGGGAAGTGCATCCGCGAGCTTCGGGGCTGAGGCGGCAGCTTAGGCTCTGACATGGGCGCCGTGTTAAGGCGAAACGAGTGGAGCGTATCTTTTGAGATAGGCTTAAACAGAGTGGAATCGCGGCCTCGCCGTCTCTGATGAAGAGACGGCGGGGCTTTTTTTGACGCAGGGGGCGATTCAAATGTTTGACAATCTTCGCGCGGATATCACCGCGGTGATGGAGCGCGACCCGATTCGGGCGCATATCGTCGCGCTGGAGCGCCGGGTGAGCGAGCTGGAAGAACAAATACATAACCATTACGGTACAACCGTATTCAAGGAGGATATTCAAGATGATGCAGATTTATAACACGCAGACGCGCAGGAAAGAGGCGTTCAAGCCCATCGAGCCGGGCAAGGTGCGCATTTACTGCTGCGGCCCGACGGTCTACAATTATTTCCACATCGGCAACGCGCGCCCGTTCATCGTGTTCGACACGCTGCGCCGCTATCTGGAGCACAAGGGCTACGAGGTCAAGTACGTCCAGAATTTCACGGATATCGACGATAAGATGATCCGCCGCGCCAACGAAGAGGGCATCACCGTCAAGGAGCTGGGCGACCGCTTCATCAAGGAATATTACACCGACGCGGACGCGCTGGGCATCGAGCGCGCGACGGTGAACCCGCGCGCGACCGAGCACATCGCGGATATCATCGCGCTGATTGAAAAGCTGATCGACAAGGGGCTGGCCTACGCCTGCGACAACGGCGACGTATACTATAACACGCAGGCATTCCACGGCTACGGCAAGCTCTGCGGCCAGAACCTCGAGGATTTGGAGAGCGGTGCGCGCATCGACGTTGACCCGAACAAGCGCCATCCGATGGATTTCGCCGTCTGGAAGGCGCAGAAGCCGGGCGAACCGGCGTGGGAATCCCCGTGGGGCATGGGGCGTCCGGGCTGGCACATCGAGTGCTCTGCGATGAGCATGAAGTACCTCGGCGAGACGCTGGATATCCACTGCGGCGGCAAGGATCTCGTCTTCCCGCATCACGAGAACGAGATCGCGCAGAGCGAGGGCGCGACGGGCAAGCCGTTCGTCCACTACTGGATGCACAACGGCTTCATCAATGTGGATAACCAGAAGATGAGCAAGTCGCTGGGCAATTTCTTCACCGTGCGCGACATCGCCAAGGAGTTTGATCTGGAAGCGGTGCGCATGTTCATGCTCGGCGCGCAGTATCGCAGCCCGATCAACTTCTCCCGCGAGATGATCGAGCAGGCCAAGGCCTCGCTGGATCGCCTGTATACCGCGCGCGACCACTATCTCTTCCTGCTGCAAAACGCGAAGGATGGCGAGCCGGGCGAGAAGGAGCTGGCGCTTATGGAAAAGGTCAAGGCGGCGCGCGAGGGCTTTGACGAGGCGATGGACGACGATCTGAACACCGCCGACGCGATGGGCAAGATGTTTGAGCTGGTGCGCGACGCGAACGTGGCGCTGGATGAGAACAGCCCGAAGCAGGCGATTGCCGCCGTGCTGGATGCGCTGGGCGAAATGGCCGGGGTGTTCGGCATCCTGACCCGCAAGGCGGACGACGGCGACGAAAAGGTGAAAGCGCTGATCGAGGCGCGCGCGAAGGCGCGGGCGGAAAAGAACTGGACGGAGAGCGACCGCCTGCGCGACGAAATCACGGCGCTGGGTTACGTGCTCAAGGATACCAAGCAGGGGCAGCAGGTAACGAAGGCGATTTAAGGCGCACATAAGCATACGGGGCTGTCAAGCTAACAACACTGATATTTCAAGAAAAAACAAAGTATTTTTGCCCGAAGGTTTCCAAAGGGCGATGCGCCAACAGGCGCCGTAAACGCTCGGAAAGCCCTTTGGTGGGGCGATGGGGCAAAGCCCCATATTCTGAAATGCTTAGTTTTTTGACTCTTGAACGATCTGGGTTGGGCTTGGCAGCTCCGTTTTTTTGTTGCGTAAAATCGCCCGCGTGAGCGGAACCTTGACGGCTTGCAGGCTTCGGCGGAGGGGAAGGCGGGCTCAGCCCGCTTTTGCCGAAAATGAGGCGAAATGTCGAATCGGCGCGAAGATTCAACGTTTTTCGCGCGCACAATCGACAGCGAAAAAAGGGCGCGCGTTGCTATAATCTCGCCATGAAAACGGGATGGATTTTTCTGCTGGATCTGCTGCTGGACGGCGTGATGGTGACGCTGGCGCTGCGGCTGGGCGGGCTGAAGGCCTCTGTTTGGAAGATTGGGCTTGCGGCGCTGGCGGGCGCGGCGGCGGCTCGGCTGTGCGCGGGGCTGCCGAAGGGGATGCGCGCCGCGCTGTGGCTGCCGGTTGCCGCGGGCATGATGCGCATTGCGGCCGGACGAGCTGAAAGGCCGCTTCGCGCGGCGGGGCTGCTGCTCGCGGCGGCGGGGCTGCTCGGCGGCACGGTTCAGGCGCTTTCCGGCGCGGCGGGCTCCCGGACAATCGGGCTTTGGCTCGGCGCGGCGGCGGCGCCCCTTCTGAGCGCGGCGACGGTTCGTCTGCGCCGGATGCGGCAGGGCGCGACGCACGTTCGGGTGCGGATGACATGCGGTGGACGAACGGCGGCCTTCACCGCCATGGTGGACAGCGGCAACTGCCTGCGGGATTACCTCACCCATCGGCCGGTGATCGTGATGCCGCAGGCGCGCGGATATCGGCTCTTCGGGCTGGAAAACACGCCGCTGCGACCCATCTTCGCGGATACGGCGGGCGGACGGCAGATGATGCTCTGCCTGACGCCCGAGGCGATCATCCTTGATAACGGACAAACCAAACGGGCGGTTGAAGCGCTGCTGGCGCTTTCGCCGGGGCTTGGGGGAAACGCTCCGGCGCTGCTGCCGGTTTCGCTGCTTGAGGACGGACAAGAGGGGGTTTGAACATGGAAAAACGGAAGTGTAAATCGAGCTGGGGCTGGCGCGCGCACAGGCCGCCGATGACCCTCCTGCGCACGGAGGGCACGGTGGCCTACATCGGCGGGAGCGACACGCTGCCCGCGCCGCTGAGCCGCGAGGAGGAACAGGCGCTCTTTTTGAACATGGAGGCGCAGCCGGAGACGGCGCGGCAGACGCTCATCGAGCACAACCTGCGGCTTGTCGTCTATATCGCGCGGAAATTCGAAAACACCGGCGTGGGCATCGAGGATTTGATCTCCATCGGCACCATCGGGCTGATTAAGGCGGTCAAGACGTTTGACCCGCACAAGAAGATCAAGCTGGCGACCTACGCCTCCCGCTGCATCGAAAACGAAATCCTGATGTTTCTGCGGCGCACGAGCAGGCAGAAGCTGGAGGTCTCCCTCGACGAGCCGCTCAACACGGATTGGGACGGAAATGAGCTGCTGCTTTCGGATATCCTCGGCACGGAGGGCGACATGGTGTATCGCTCCATCGAGGAGACAGTCGAGCGGCAGATGCTCGCCCGCGCGCTCTCCAAGCTCTCCGCAAGGGAAAAGGAAATCATGCGCCTGCGCTTCGGGCTGGGCGGCTGCGCGGAAAAGACGCAGAAGCAGGTGGCGGATATCATGGGCATCAGCCAGAGCTATATCTCCAGACTTGAAAAGCGAATCCTGAACAGGCTGCAAAAGGACATGACGCAGATGGGATAGGGCAGACAAAATAAATAGAAAAGACGGAGGTTATCAAGCGGATAAACCCGATATTTCAAGGAAAACGAAAAAAAGAAGTATTTGCGCCCGAAGGTTTCCAAAGGGGTTTTCGGTTGTTGCTGCCAGTGGCAGAAACAAACAATCGAAAACGGAAAGCCCTTTGGTGGGGCGATGGGGCAAAGCCCCATGTCCGAAAATGCTTAGATCGTTGTCTCTTGAAATGTTTGGTTTAAGCCTGACAGCCTCTGCTTTTTGCATGCTCCCGCCGAAATCCATCCGAATGGCGTTGAAATCCGCCATATGAAATGGTATAATCACAGTATTATGAAGGGGAAAAGCCATTTTTCACGAAAATCCGAACGGATTGGAGCAAAGAGGGTTTGCTTATGACCGACGAAGCATGTCGAACGGAGCATTTCGGCCTGAACGAGCGAACGGCGCAGTCCGCCCGCGACGTCATGGATATTTTGGTGGGAAACGCGCTGGCGATCAGCGCGCTGGATCTGGATACCGGGGAACTGCGGCTGATTAAGCGCGGAATCGAGCTGCCGCGGATCGAAGCGGATAAGCCGATGCTGTTTTCGACGTTCAACAACCTGCTCATCGCCCAAAGGCTGATTTATCCCGAGGATGGAGACGGCTATCTGCACGGCACGGCGCTCTCCGCGCTGCGGACGGTGTTCTTCGGCGGGGAGAGGCAGGTCTATCTGCGGTATCGGCAAAAGGTTGACGGCGAATACCGCTGGGTGGCGCTGGCGATCGTCGCGGGGAAGCGGTGCGAACCGGGGTGCGCGCAGGTGGCGATGGTGCTCAGCGGCGCAAACGGGAGCGGCCACGCCAACCGCCCGAGCGAGCCGCGCGGGGTGGATTATGACTGCGATCCGCTGACGGGGCTGCTCAACCGCAGAAGGTTCGAGCGCGATTTGGAATGGTGGGGGCGAAATCGCCCCGAAACGCTGACGTGCGTGTATATCGACGTGGTCGGCCTGCACGAAATCAACAACCATCTGGGGCACAAGGCCGGGGACGGCATGCTCTGCGCGGTGGCCGGCGCGATGCAGCGCATGTTCCCGCTGGCGGATACCTACCGAATCGGCGGCGACGAATTCGTTGTGCTCTGGGCGGACCACACGGGCGAGCAGGGCGCGGAGGCGGCGGCGCGGATCAAGGCGCTGCTGCGCGAATCCAATTACGAAATTTCCGTCGGCGTGCACCAGATCGAGCCGGACGAGAACCTTGAGGACGGCGTGGATCGGGCGGAAAACGCCATGCGCCGCGACAAGGAGGCCTATTATCGGGAGACGGGCAACCTCGGCCAGATGCGCATGCTCAACGAAAAGCTCGAACGGATTCTGGTTGAAAAGCGCGATATGGACATGTTTCTGCGCGCGATTGCGCCGCGCTACATGGGCGTGTATGCCGTGGATAACGACACGGGGCGGATGCGGAGCATCGTCATCCCCGACCGCTTCCGGCGGATCGCGAAGGAAGCGAAGGGGTTGTTCATTCCGGCGCTGGCGCAATACGCCAAGGAGGTTGTGGCGGACGCATGGCGCGGGAGTTTCGATCCGTTTCTCGATCTGCCCGGCGTCATCCGCCGCGTCGAGCGGGAGGGCATGGTCTGCGCGACCTTCCGGCGCAAGGACGGCGCGTGGATTCGCCTGCAGGTGATGCGGTATCTGCCCGATGAAGACGAGGGCGGCGGGACGCTGTGGATTTTTTCCGCCGCAGACGCGGACGAGCAGCGCGCTTGACAGTGCCGCGCATGTGCGATACAATGTCCCTTGCTGCAAAGAAAGGAATAACCGAAATTCCTGATATTCCCCCGGTAAACGGGCAATCCGGAATCTTGCGTGAATTCCGATAACAGGTGCGCGATGCGCGCTCCTGCGACGTTGCCCGATTCGAAAGGAGCGCCTATGTTTGACTACCTGAGCACGCTGTTCAGCGAGCCGATTGCCTTTTTCGATCAGGCGATTTTCCGCACGCTCGCCGTGCTGATCGGCCTGTGCTGCCACGAGTGGGGGCACGCCTATGTGGCCTACCGTTGCGGCGACGACACGGCCAAGCGCGCCGGGCGGCTGACGCTCAACCCGCTGCGCCATCTCGACCCCGTGGGCACCATCCTGATGTTCTTCGTGGGGTTCGGCTACGCCAAGCCCGTGCCGGTCAACCCGTACAATTTCAGGGGCGACCGCAACAGGGACGATTTTCTGGTGTCCATCGCGGGCATTACGGTCAACCTGATTCTCTTTGTGCTCTTCACCTATCTGGCCGTGCTGTGCAGCGCGTTCATGTGGGACGGGCGCTTTGTCGCCTATAACGGCCTGAGCAAGGTGGTCAGCTACGAATACAACGCCGTCTGGTCGGTGATTGCGGGCAGCGCGAAGCAGGACTTCGGCGCAGTGATCGCGCGCGGCTGGCTGGTGCCGTTCGTGCGGCTGTTCGCCTACACGGCGCTGGTCAACCTGAATCTCGCGGTGTTCAACCTGATTCCCCTGCCGCCGCTGGACGGCTATCACGTCGTCAACGACCTGATCTTCAAGGGGCGCTTTCAGCTCAGTCAAAACGCCTTCCGCATCGGCATGATGATCGTGCTGGTGCTCTCCGCACAGGGGATTCTGGGCAGAATCATCAGTTGGGTCGTCTATCCCGCGCAGGGGCTGCTGCTCGCGCCAATCCGCGCGATTTGGGGGTAAGAGGATGTATTACGTCTCCCTCAAGCAGTTTGAAGGCCCGCTCGACCTGCTGCTGCACCTGATTACCCGCGCGAAGGTGGATATCAAGGATATATTCGTTTCCGAAATCACCGAGCAGTATCTGGCCTCGATGGGCAGCGTGGACGAGCTGGATATGGACACGGCCAGCGAGTTTTTGACCATGGCCGCGACGCTGCTAGAAATCAAATCCCGCGCGCTGCTGCCGCGCCCGCCCGAACCGGCGGAGGACGGCGAGGAAACGCCGGAACAGACGCTCATCCGCAGGCTGGAGGAATATAAGCTCTATAAAGAGAGCGCCGGACGCATGAAGGAATTTGAGCAGGCGGCGATGCAGGTGTTTTCCAAGCTGCCGGAGGAATACCCGCTGCCGCCGCAGCCGGTCGAGCTGACGGGACTTTCGCTGGATGGGCTGGTGCGCGCGCTGGAGCGTATTCTGGCGCGGCAGACGCAGAGCGAAGAGCCGGGGCGTGTGTTCCGCTCCATCACGCGCGACCGCTTCACCATCGAGCAATGCGTGTTCAATCTGACGGCGCGGCTGAAAAAAGGGCCGGTGCTGTTTACGGATATGCTGTCCGACGAGGTGACGCGGGATGAGATCGTTTCGTATTTCATGGCGATGCTCGAATTGCTCAAGCTGGGGCGGCTGCATGCCCGACAGGAGCATGTGTTTGACGATATTTTGATTTTACCCGGCAGGAGGGACGAGGATGGAGACGGAGAACCCGCAGACGAACAGCCCGGAGAGCCCGCAGACGGCGGGCGGCGTGGATAAGCCGGAGCTTAACGAGCGCGTGGGCATCGTCGAGGCGATTCTGTTTGTGACGGGCAACGCGGTGGAAAAGAGCGAAATCTGCCGCGCGATGAACCTCACGGAGGAGGAGCTGGAGGAGACGCTCAACGCGCTGGAGGGCGGGTATGATTACGACCGCCGGGGGCTGAGGCTTTTGCGCTTTGGCCGGCACGTGCAGCTCGCGACGCGGCCGGATTACGCCAAATACGTCGAGAAGCTGCTCCAGCCGGTGCAGAAGCAATCCCTCTCGCAGGCGGTGATGGAGACGCTGGCGGTGATCGCCTATCGTCAGCCGGTGACCAAGGCGGAAATCGAGCTGATTCGCGGCGTGAAGTGCGATTACTCGGTGCAGATGCTCGTCTCCCGCGGGCTGATCGAGGAGGTTGGGCGCAAGGAGGCGCTCGGCCGACCGATTCTATACGGCACGACGGACGCATTTTTGCGCCACTTCTGCCTGACTTCGCTGGGCGATCTGCCGGAAATCGACTTTTCCGCATTGGCACAGAGAATCGCCGAGGCGGAGGCGAAGCAGGCGAGCGAAGCGCCGAAGGCCGACCCGGTGGACAAGCTGGCGCAGAACATCGCGAAGGAAAAGGGCTGAGCTTTTGCGGCGAGAGCCGCTCAGACAGTAGACAAAAAGCTATTTTCCCCCCCGAAGGGGGGGGAGAATAGCCCTTTCCGCAAATGAAAGAATCGCTGAATTTCTTGATTTTGCGATTCAAGCCAAGTTTGCTTATGTCAGCAAGCTGTGCGGCGAGAGCCACTTAAAGCATAAAAAAGCGAGGAGAGATACCCATGAAAAAATTCTTCGAGGATTTCAAGGCGTTCGCCATGCGCGGCAATGTGATCGACATGGCCGTCGGCGTCATCATCGGCGCGGCGTTCGGCTCGATCACCACGTCGCTGGTCAACGACATCTTCATGCCGCTGATCGGCGTGCTGACCGGCGGCATCAACTTCGGCGGCCTGTTCGTCGCGCTCGACGGCGGCAGCTACGTTTCCGCCGAGGCGGCCGCCGCGGCCGGCGTCGGCACGATCAACTACGGCCTGTTCATCCAGAACGTCATCAACTTCATCCTGACCGCGTTCTGCATGTTCCTCGTCATCCGCGCGATGAACAAGATTCACAGGAAGCCGGAAGCCGTCCCGGCCAAGCCCAAGCGCATCTGCCCGTTCTGCAAGGGCGAGATTGCCGACGACGCGACCCGCTGCCCGCACTGCACGTCGATGCTGGAATGATACTAATTCTTGTTAAAATGGCTTAATCCGCGCACCATCTTTTTCGCTCTGACTTTGCCTCGTTCCGTTCAACGTACCTCCAGTACGCCTCACTTCACTTGGCTTCGTCAGAACAAAAAATCTGATGCGCTCTGTTAAGCATTTTAACTGCGAATTAGTATAAGCAAAAAAGAGTACGCCTCCAAACCGGAAAGCCGCCAAAGCCCAACCGGGTTTGGCGGTTTTTTTGGGTGCGCCCAAAAAGGCGCGGGGCATGAAAACGGCAAACGCCCGCATATCATCGCCGGGAGGGATGAACATGCGATTGATTGCCTTTGGCGGGGACGAGAGGATGCGCGGGGCGCTGCTGGCCGCCGGGCGCGCGGGCTGGGAGACGCTGCACATCGAGGACGCGGCGGATGTTCCCGACGAAATGCCGCCTGCGCAGGCGGTCATGCTGCCGTGGCCGAGGAGCTTCCGGGAGGAGCGGCTGATTTCGGCGAAGGTCGGGCTGGAGCGGGAGCGCGTGCTCGCGCTGATCCCGGCCTGCCGCGCGGTGCTGACGGGCGGCGACGTGAAGGAGGAGGAGCTGGCGCAGACGGCGCTGGTGGTTCGCCCGGAGAAGGACGAGACGTTTCTGCGCAAAAATGCGCGGCTGACGGCCGAGGGCGCGCTGGCGACGGTGATGCGGGTTAAAAAGCGGGCGCTGATGCGCGAGACGGCGCTGGTGACGGGCTACGGGCGCATCGGGCGGGAGATGACGGCGCGGCTCTGCGCGCTGGGGATGTTCGTCATCGTCTGCGCGCGCAGCGAGGAGCAGATGCGCATGGCGCACGCGGCGGGGGCGCATCCCGTGCCGCTGGCGCAGATCGCGGCCGCGTGCAGGCAGGCGGATGTGATTATCAACACGATTCCGGCGCATGTGCTCGGCGACGCGGCGCTGGCGGAGACGGCGCGCGATACGCCGATCATCGAGCTGGCCAGCGCGCCCTACGGGCTGGAAATGCAGAAGGCGGTCAAGCTGGGGCTGCAGGTCTGCGTAGAGAGCGGCCTGCCGGGGCGGTATGCGCCGCTGGACGCGGGGGAAGCGCTGTTTGACGCGCTGACGCGGGCGATGGGGACGCGGAAGGAGGATGCGCAATGCGCGACTTGACCATCGGGTTTGCGATTACGGGATCATTCTGCACGTTCAAGGCGGTCTTTCCGCAGATGAATCTGCTGGTGGAGCACGGCTATCGGGTGCTGCCGATTATGAGCGAAAACGCCTACGCGACGGATACGCGCTTCGGACGCGCGGCGGACTGGGCGGCGCAGGCGGAGGAAATCTGCGGGGAAAAGGTGATTCACACGATTGCGCAGGCCGAGCCCATCGGCCCGAAAAAGCTGCTGGACCTGCTGATTCTCGCGCCGTGCACGGGCAATACGCTGGGTAAGCTGGCCTGCGGCATATACGATACCGCGCCGACGCTGGCGGTCAAGAGCCACAGGCGAAACGGGCGGCCGGTGCTCATCGCCGTATCGACAAACGACGCGCTGGCGGGCGCGGCGGCGGGCATCGGGCTGCTGATGAACCGCAAGGGGACGTATTTCGTGCCGCTGCAGCAGGATGATTTTCGCGCGAAGCCGACGAGCTGCGTGGCGGATTTCGCGCAGATTCTCCCGGCGGCGGAGGCGGCGCTCGCGGGGCGGCAGCTCCAGCCGATGATTTTTTGAAAAAACAGATTCGCCGGGGAAGAAAAAGGCGGGGGCGTTCGTCTCTTTACAAAGCGATTTCTTTTCGTGTACAATAGAGGGCAAGAGGTGATACGCCATGAAACGCTTGACAGCGATCCTGATGGCGCTGAGCTTGGCCTTTCCCGCGGGGGCGGCGGCCGAGCTTGACGTGAATATGGAACAAAAGGAAGAAAACGGGCAGACGCTGACCGTCTTTTCGGCGGCGGAGGCGGGGGCGGCTGAAACGACCGCCGCGCCGGAGGAAACGCCCGACCCGGCGCTGGCGACGGCAAACGGGCTGATTGAAGCGCGCTTTGAGCAGGCGAAGGCGGCGCAGTTGACCCAGCGCGCGGGCGCGGAGATCATCCAGAGCGGCGAAACGCACACGCTGGGGAACGTTGCGTCGCTCGTGCTGCGCTGGAACGGCACACAGCCGGACGGCACGGCGGGAAGCGCCGTGCGCGCGCTGGTGCTCGACCGGACGACCGGCGAGGAAATCCGCCTGGAGCAGCTCTTTGACGACGCGGACGCGGCGATAGGCGCGATGGAGCGGATCATCGAGGACGATGTGCTGCCCGAATTGAGCGACTATATGGAATACAGCGAGCTGCTGCCGATGCCGCGCGACGCATACGCCGTGGATGAATACGGGCTGACGGTGTTCTATCCCGACGACAGCTATCGCTATTTTGACGAGCAGAGCGGCGCGGTGCAGTTTGCGTGGCACGAGCTGGCGGCGTATATCGGCGAAAGCAGCCCGGTATACGAGGCGGCGCATGCGCAGGGCGACATGAACGCGCTGGCCGACGCGGCGGGGGACGGCAGGCTGCCGGGGCCGATGACGCGGGCGGCGGTGGGGCAGAAGCTCGGCGAAGTGCTCTCCGCCTACACGCTGCTGACCGACCCGGATTACACGAAGGATTCCCGCGTGTATCTGTTTGAGGAGGCGAGCCTGCGCGGCTGGGCGGTGGAGATTCCCAAATACGCCGAAACGGACGAGGCGGAAACGCCGGTTTCCGCAATCCGCACCACGCGCGCGGACGTTTGCGGGCTGACCGTCGGCAAGACGACGAAGGCCGAGCTGACCGCGCTGCTCGGGGAGCCGCTGGAAACGAGGGCCTACGACGAGGACGAAGCCGCCGACCGCATGCTGGAGGCGGGCGAGAGCCTGTTCTTCGCGCTTTCCGGGCGCATTTTGCAGGCGCATGTGGATGAAAACAGTGTGTTACAGTGTCTGATTCTGCGCGACGCGATTCCCGAAGCGCTTTACTGATGGAAATAAACGTGGTATAATAATCTGCCTGACTATACGCGGGCAGATTGTTTTTTTCATATTCTGAATGATTTGGGATTATAGATGATTATTATAAAAGAGAGCGGGCGGGCTTGGAGCTTCGGGCTTCGAGCCGGTTTGGGCGGCAAGCCCGAAAAGACCCCTTGGAGGCAAGAAGATGGCGAAAAAAGCGGCTAAGGGCGCGGCGGCGAAGAAAAAGCGCACGGTTTCCGGCAAGCGGGGAAAGCCGGGGAAAAAGACCAATCAGGGCGTTGACCCGCGCGGCGTTGCGGGCATTGCGGTGCTCTGCCTCGGGCTGCTGGCGCTGTTTTGCCAGTTCATCCCGTCAAACGGCGGTTTCCTCAACCGGTGCATGCTGATTGTGCGCGGGCTGGGCGGCATGCTCTGCCTGCTGCTGCCGGTGGTGGTCTGCTGGGCGGGCGTGGTGCTCGTGTTCTTCGGCGAAAGAAAGCTGAGCGCCAGAACGCTGATCCTCAGCTCGCTGATTTTCCTGTTTGTGGAGGCCATGTTCCAGCTTTTCCGCATTTCCAGCGTGAACGCGGCGCTGGCGGCGGACGGCGCGCAGGCGAGCTACGGCGCGTTTCTGGCGCGCTCGTTCACGATGAGCTCGCTGGATTGCAAGGGCGGCGGACTCATCGGCGCGCTGCTGGCGTGGCCGCTGTATAAGGGGCTGGACGTTTGGGGCGGCATGATCGTGCTCATCTTCGCGACAGCGATTGCGCTGATGACGCTCACGGGGTTCTCGTTCGGCGGCATCGGCATGCGGATATCCGAATGGGCGGATGATTTCCGCGTGGAGATGCGGGAGCGCCGGGATGAGAAGGACGCGCTGCGCGACGCGCGGCAGGAGGAAGAGCTGGAGCGCGAAAACGCGCTGGCCATCGAGCGGCAGAAGCGCAGGCAGGAGCGCCTGCAAAAGCAGAAGGAAGAACAGGAAGCCGCCGCGCGCGAGGCCGATGAAAGAGAAAAACAGCGCAGGCGGGACGAGGAGATCCGCCAGGCGCTTGAAACGAAGCCGACGGAGGACGCGCCGCAGACGGACAAGCCGCCCCGGCGGAAGGACAAGCCGACGCTGACCGTGGTGCGGCGGCCGGACGACGAGCCGCCGGACGACCAGCCGGCGATCACGAGCAGGCCGCCGAGAAAAGCCGCCGCGCCGCGAAAGCGCAGGACGATTTCCGACAGCGCGCAGCTCTACATCGAGCGGGACGACGAATTTACCCGCGCGCCGCTGGACGAGCATACGCCCACCACGCCGAGCCGCCGCAACAGCTTCACCATGCAGGAGGCGGAAAACGCCTTCCTCTACGGGATGAACGGCGGCCAACCAACCGGCGGGTATGCGCCCCAGCGCGACGCTTACGGCCGACCGACGGCGGAAAACGCGCCGCATGGTTCGAGCGCGCCGGGTTATCCGAACGAACCCAATGAATGGAGAGAACCGAGCGAACCGAACGCATGGGGCGAGCCGACCGATTTGAACGCGCCGGTTGAGCCGAACATGCCGAACGACCCGTATACGGAGGATGACGAGGACGACGAGACGGCGGCCATCACCAACGTGCGGGCAGACGGCGCGGACAGACCCATCGACGAGCGCTACTTCCGGCAGGCGGACGCATCCGAGGACGAAGCGGGGGATTCCTCCGCGTGGCAGGCGGCGAACGTCGAATACGACGACGGCGACGCGCAGGTGACGGCGGACGAATCCCACGACGAGCCGGAGGAAGCGTCTGCGCCGCCGACGAGCGGATCGTTCGGCGGCTGGCCGGGACAGGGCGCGCAGACGGCGGGCGGAAGCACCCCGTCGAGCTACTCGGCGGCGGCCATCGACGCGGCCAGAGCGCGGGCGGAGCGCAACGCGGGCTATCAGCCGCCGGTTCAGCCGCAGGGGCAGGACGTTTTGAAGGCGCAGCGGGTCAACGAACAGCAGACGGTCGTGCAGCTCCGCGGCAACCGGCTCGACGGAACGCCCATCGTCATGCCGGCCAAGGATGTGCACGAAGCGCCGCAGACGGCGAAGGAGGAATACGTCTTCCCGCCGATCGACCTGCTCAACCAGAGCAGCACGACGGCAGACCCGGATCAGCGCGCCAAGGACGAGGCGGGCGCGCGCAAGCTGCTCGGCACGCTGGAGAGCTTCGGCGTACAGGCCAAGCTGCTGAACGTGACCCACGGCCCGGCCATCACGCGCTACGAGCTTGCGCCCGCGCCGGGGGTGAAGGTATCGCGCATCGTCGGTCTGGTGGACGACATCGCGCTGAACATGGCCTCCGACGGCGTGCGCATTGAAGCGCCGATTCCCGGAAAACCGGCGGTCGGCATTGAAATCCCGAATCAGAAAATCGCGACGGTCTCCCTGCGCGACGTGCTGGAAAGCCCGGAGATGATGCGGGAGAAATCGCCGACGGCGGTGGCGCTGGGCAAGGGCATTTCCGGCGCGCCGGTCATCGCGGATATGGCGAAGATGCCCCACGTGCTGATTGCGGGCGCGACGGGCTCGGGCAAATCCGTCTGCATCAACACGATCATCAACTCCATCATCTTCCGCGCCAAGCCGGAGGAAGTGCGGCTCATCCTCATCGACCCGAAGGTTGTCGAGCTTTCCGTCTACAACGGGATTCCGCACCTGCTCGTGCCGGTCGTGACCGACCCGAAAAAGGCGAGCGCGGCGCTGAGCTGGGCGGTGGTGGAGATGGAGCACCGCTACAAGCGGTTTGAGACGATGGGCGTGCGCGACATCCGCGGCTACAACAACGCCATCGGCCCGAACGAAGAGCCGATGAGCAAGATCATCGTCATCATCGACGAGCTGGCCGATTTGATGATGGTCGCCCCCGGCGAGGTGGAGGAATCCATCTGCCGACTGGCGCAGCTTGCGCGCGCGGCGGGCATCCATCTGGTGATCGCGACGCAGAGGCCGTCGGTCAACGTCATCACGGGCGTGATTAAGGCGAACATCCCGAGCCGAATCGCGTTCGCGGTGTCCAGCCAGATCGACAGCCGGACGATCCTCGATTCCGGCGGCGCGGAAAAGCTGCTGGGCAAGGGCGACATGCTCTATGCGCCGCAGGGCGCGGGCAAGCCGACGCGCGTGCAGGGCTGCTTCGTCTCCGACGACGAGGTGCAGCGTATCGTCGAGTTTGTGCGCGGCTGCCACAGCGCGGATTACAACGAGGACGTGATCGAGCAGATGAACACCGCGGCCGACGAGGACAGCGGCGCGTCCTCCGACACGCCGAGCGCGGGCGAGCCGGTGGACGAAATGCTCGCCAAGGCGATTGAGCTGGCCGTGGACGCGGGGCAGGTTTCCATCAGCATGCTCCAGCGGCGGCTGCGCGTGGGCTATGCGCGCGCGGGGCGGCTGGTGGACGAAATGACGCTGCGCGGCATCACCGCCGAGGCCGAAGGGCCGACGAAGCCGCGAACCGTGCTCATTTCCCGCGAGGAATGGCGGCGCATGCAGGAAAATCAAGAGTAAGGGCGAATAACTCCTTCAGGCGCGGCGAAGCCGCGACTGAGGGAGAAAATACGAAAGGAATCACAACCATGAAATTCATCAAAACGCCCGTCAAGGGCATGTGCGATATGCTCCCCGCCGATATGCGCCTGCGCGAGCATGTGCTCGGCATGATTAAGGAAACCTACGGCGCGTGCGGCTTCATGCAGATCGAAACGCCGGTGATGGAGCACATCGAGAACCTGACCAGCAAGCAGGGCGGCGACAACGAGAAGCTGATCTTCAAGGTGATGAAGCGCGGCGCGGAGCTTCAGCGCGCGCTGGACAAGGGCGACGGCGAGCTGGCGGACAACGGCCTGCGCTACGACCTGACCGTGCCGCTGGCGCGCTACTACGCGAACAACAAGGAGAAGCTGCCGACCCCGTTCAAAGCGATGCAGCTTGGCAACGTCTGGCGTGCGGACAACCCGCAGAAGGGGCGCTTCCGCCAGTTTACCCAGTGCGACATCGACATTCTGGGCGACGACAGCAGCCTGGCGGAGATCGAGCTGATTACGGCGACGGCGACGATGCTCAGCAAGATCCTCGCCGAGGCAAACCTGAACGCCTTCACCATCCACATCAACGACCGGCGGATGCTGGCGGCGGCGGCGCTCACGGCGGGCTTTGAGCAGGAGGAAATCGGCGGCGCGCTGATTTCGCTGGACAAGTTTGACAAGATCGGCATGGACGGCATCGAAAAGGATCTGCTGGAGAGCGGTTACGCGCCGGAAAAGGTGGAAAAATACATGGCGTTCTACCGCGGCGTGAAGCCGGGCATGGAGATTGCCGACTTCTGCGCGGGCGTGAACGGCGAATATCTGGAGGCGCGCGTCGGTGAGGCGCTGGCGGACATCGTGGGCTGCGTGCAGCCGATGCTCGGCGAGGACGTGAAGATCGTCTTCGACCCGACGCTGGTGCGCGGCATGGGCTACTACACCGGCCCGATTTTCGAGGTGACGCTGGACGGCTACAACTTCGCCATCGCGGGCGGCGGACGCTACGACCAGATGATCGGCAAATTCAGCGGTCAGAATGTCAGCGCGTGCGGCTTCTCCATCGGCTTTGAGCGCATCGTGACCATCCTCAAGGATCACGAGCAGGGCAGCTTCAAGCTGCCGGAAGGCTCCGTGGCGTATCTGATCGGCAATAAGGCGCCGACGGCGCGCAAGGCGGAGGTGCTCGCGCAGGCGGCTGAGGCGCGCAGGGCGGGCGTGGTGGCGACGGTTCTGCCGATGAGCAAGAACATGAAGCACCAGATCGAGCTGCTGGAGGCCGAGGGCTTCACGAAGTTCGAAAAGATTTACGAGTAATACTAATTCTTGTTAAAATGGCTTAATCCGCGCACCATCTTTTTCGCTCTGACTTTGCCTCGTTCCGTTCAACGTACCTCCAGTACGCCTCACTTCACTTGGCTTCGTCAGAACAAAAAATCTGATGCGCTCTGTTAAGCATTTTAACTGCGAATTAGTATAAAGCGGAAACGTCGGGGGCGACGCGACCGGGAAAGGAAGACCCATGACCAACAAAGGGGTTGTGATCGCCGTAAACGGCGATACGCTCACGGTGGCGTTTGAGCGCCACGAGGCCTGCGGCGATTGCCACGCATGTATGCACGGCAGCGAGAATTGCGCCAAGCACATGGTCAAAATCAAGGGCAAGGCGCAGGTCGGGGACGTCATCGAAGTGGCGATGGACGATTCTCACGTGATGGAGGCTTCGGCGCTGGCGTACATGCTGCCGCTGGCGGGCTTTATCGCCGGACTGGCGGCGGGCTGGGGCATTGCGAAGACGGGCGCTTTTGGAAACGGCGAGCTGTTGATGGCGCTGTGCGCGATCATCGGCACGGCGGCGGCGTATTTTATCATGCGCGCGCTTGACCCCAAGCTTTCCAAGGGGCGCTGGGAGCAGAAGATCATTTCGGTGACGCATCCCGAAGAAACGGATGCGAAAAAATAAAGACAGGAGGAACTTGATATGGTTATGCATTTTGACGAGAAGACGTTTGACGAGGCCGTGCGCGGCGAAAAGCCGGTGCTGGTCGATTTCTGGGCGACGTGGTGCGGCCCGTGCCGCATGATCGCCCCGGCGGTGGAGGAAGTGGCCGCGGATTTTGAAGGCCGCGCCGTGGTCGGCAAGGTGGACGTGGACGAGCAGACGGAGCTGGCGCGCCGGTTCGGCATTATGAGCATCCCGACGCTGGTCGTGATGAAGGGAGGCAAGGTCGTCGAGCAGGCGGTCGGCGCGCGCGGCAAGGCCGATATCGCCGCGATGCTGGAGCGTCACCTGTAAAAGCGAACCGCTCGCAGGCGGGCTAAAAAACAAAAAAAGAAAAAATGAACGGAAAGCGCTCGAAGGGATTCAAAAAACGGGCGCTTCCCTTCTTTTTTGGCGGGATAGACTTTGACAAGCAGGGCTTTTGTGCTATAATGAACTGAATAGGCTTGAGGCATTATCCCTCAGAAATGTTCGGATTTTGAAAGCCTGAGAACGACATAAAGGGCTTTTGGAAGATAAAAAAACAAAAGGAGACGACAGAAAGGAGGAGACGCATTTGGCGAAGCTGAGGATTATTCCGCTGGGCGGATTGGGCGAGGTCGGCAAAAACATGACGGCCTTCGAGTTTGGCGACGACATCGTTGTGGTGGACTGCGGCTCGATCTTCCCGCGGGCGGATATGCTCGGTATTGACCTTGTGATTCCCGACATCACCTATCTGGAGCGAAACAGGGAGCGCGTGCGCGCGTATCTGATTACGCACGGGCACGAGGACCACATCGGCGCGACGCCGTATGTGCTGCCGCGCGTACCCGCGCCGGTTTACGGCACGAAGCTGACCTGTGCGCTCATACGCGGGAAGCTGGCGGAGCATAATATCGGCAACATCCAGTTCCATATCGTGAAGCCGAAGGACGTGGTCGAGGTCGGCGCGTTCTCCGTGCAGTTCATCAAGGTGAGCCATTCGATTGCGGGCGCGGTGGCGATGGCGATTACGTGCCCGGCCGGAACGGTGATCGTGACGGGCGACTTCAAAATCGACTACACGCCCATCGACGGCGAGGTGACGGATCTCAACACGCTGGCCGCGTGGGGCAGCCGCGGCGTGCTGGCAATGCTGGCGGAATCCACCAACGTGGAGCGCCCCGGCTACACGATGAGCGAAAAGAAGATCGGCGAGACCTTCCACAACCTGTTTAAGGACGCGAAGGGGCGAATCATCATCGCGATGTTCGCCTCGAACCTGCACAGAATTCAGCAGGTGGTGGACAACTGCATCGAGTTCGGGCGGAAAATCTGCTTTGTCGGCCGGAGCATGGTCAACGTCACCAAGCTGGCGATGGAAATCGGCGAGCTGAAAATCCCGCAGGACGTGTTCATCGACGTCGGTGATCTGGATTGCTATGAGGACGACGAAATCGTGGTGCTGACGACGGGCAGCCAGGGCGAGCCGATGAGCGGCCTGACGCGCATGGCCAACAGCGAGCACCGCAAATTGCAGATTCGGCAGGGCGACACGGTGATTATCTCCGCGACGCCGATTCCGGGCAACGAGATCATGGTCTCCAGAATCATCGACCAGCTCTATCGCTGCGGCGCGAACGTGATTTACAACCGCATCGCGGATGTGCACGTCTCCGGCCACGCCTGTCAGGAGGAGCTGAAGCTGATGCACACGCTGGTGAAGCCGAAATACTTCATCCCGGTGCACGGCGAATACCGCATGCTGCACAGGCACGCGCATCTGGCGCAGGAGCTGGGCATGCCGGAGGACAACGTCATCATTCTGGAAATGGGGCAGGCGCTCGAGCTTTCCGAGGACGAGGCGAACATCACCGGCCCGATTCCCAACGGCTCGGTGATGGTGGACGGCCTCGGTGTGGGCGACGTGGGCAACGTGGTGCTGCGCGACAGAAAGCACCTCTCGCAGGACGGGTTGATTATCGTCGTCGTCGGCGTGAACCGGGAGACGGGGCTGGTGACCAGCGGGCCGGAATTGATCTCGCGCGGTTTCGTCTATGTGCGCGAAAACGAGGAGTTGATTTCCGGCGCGCGGAACGTCGCGATGAACGTCTTGCAGCGGTATGACCGCATCGAGCAGAGTGACTGGACGAGCGTGAAGAACGGGATCAAGGACGAGATGCACAACTATCTGTTCGATCTCATCAAGCGCAACCCGATGATTCTGCCGATCATCATGGAAACATAAAAAAACAAGGAAGTTGAAGCATGAACATTTACGATACGGCGCACAAGCTGGCCGAGGAAATCAAGAGAAGCGACGAATGTGTGCAGCTGGCGGAGCTGCGCGAGCGCGCCTACGCGGATGAGACCAACCGGCTGCTGCTGGAGGAATACAAGCGGCTGCAGGTGCAGCTCCAGATGAGCATGGTCGGCGCGGCGGGGGAGATGCCCACCGAGGACATGCAGCGCTTTCAGCAGCTCGCCTCGCTGCTGTATATGAACAGCGACGTGCAGGCCTATCTGATGGCGGAAATGCAGATGCAGAAGACGCTGGCCGATATCTTCAAGATTTTGACCGAGGCGGCGGGCATCCGCTTTGACGTGCCCGACAAGCAATAAACCGGGAGGAAAGCGACATTGGCGAAGAAAAAGAAGCGCCCGATCCGCGACGCGGAGGAACGCGAGCTGCTTGAAAGCAGGCGGTACGGCTTTTTCTGGTACGACTGGATCTGGCGGATTCTGCGGCCGATTCTGGTGTTCGTCTGCTCGTTTGTCATCATCTGCGGGCTGGTTTACACCGGCTGGCAGAAGGTGGACGACATGTTCTTTTCGCCGATGGACAGCGCGGACGGCCAGACCGTCGCCTTCAGCGTCAAATCCGGCAGTTCGCTCTCCGCGGTCAGCCGAAATCTGGAAGAGGCGGGGCTGATCCACAACCACACCGTCTTCAAATACATGGCCGATTTCATGGGCATGGGGCAGAAGATCCAGAGCGGCGACTACGAGCTTTCGCGCGCGATGTCCGCGACGGAGATCCTCAATCAACTGATTGCCGGCGACGGCAAGCCGCTGACGACGAGCATCACCATCATCCCCGGCTGGACGGTGGAGGACGTGGCGAATTATCTGGTGGAGCAGAAGATTCTCTCGAGCGCCGACGAGTTCCTCGGCCTGTGCAAATCGGGCGAGGCTTACAGCGGGTATTACTTCATCGAGGAGATGATGAAGACCGGCACGGCGAGCCAGCGCAAGTACGCGCTGGAGGGCTATCTGTCGCCGAATACCTATGAGATTTACACCAGCTCAAGCGCCGATACCATCATCAAGCGCCTGCTGACGCAGATGGAAGCGGCGTATTTGAGCGGCTACGACGAGCGCGCGCAGGAGCTGGGGATGACGATGGACGAGGTGGTGACCCTCGCCTCGATGATCGAAAAGGAAGCCAAGAAGGGCGACTTTGCCAAGGTCAGCGCGGTTTTCCACAACCGGCTCAAGGCGGATATGACGCTCGGCTCGGACGTGACGATCAAATACGCGACCGGCTCGCAGAAGATGGTGCTCGGCGACAGCGAGCTTTCCGTCAACTCGGCGTATAACACGTACACCCGAAAGGGGCTGCCGGTCGGCCCGATCTGCAACCCGTCGATGGACGCGATTGTTGCGGCGCTGTACCCGGACGAGCAATACGTGGCGCAGAAGTATCTGTACTTCTGCTCGACCGACCCGGCCTCCGGCGCGCTGCATTTTTCCAAGACGCTGGACGAGCACAACGCCGCCGTGGCCATGTATCGCCCGCTGTGGGAGGAATACGACAAGAGCCGCGGCCTGAACTGATCGGAGGACAGGATGAAGACAATGCCTTCGCTGCTCGCGCCCGCGGGCAACATGAGGGCGCTCCAAACGGCGCTGCGCTTCGGCGCAGACGCCGTTTATTGTGGCGCAAAACAATACGGCCTGCGCGCGCAGGCGAACAATTTCGACGAAAAACAGCTCGAAGAGGCCGTGCGGCTGGCGCATGCGGCGGGCGCGCAGGTGAACCTGACGCTGAACATCTTCGCCTTTGACGGTGACCTCGACGGCATGGTGAGGACGGCGCAGAGGGCGCGCGACGTCGGCGTGGACGCGGCAATCGTCTCCGATCTCGGCGCGATTGCGCGGATTGCGCGGGAAGTGCCGGGGCTGGATGTGCACGTGAGCACGCAGGCGAGCACGACGAACAGCGAATCCGCCCGCGTATACAAGGCGCTGGGGGCAAAGCGCGTCGTTCTGGCGCGGGAGATGACGTTTGAGCAGATCGAGGCGATGAGTGCGGCGATCGGAGACGAAATCGAGCTGGAGACGTTCATCCACGGCGCGGCCTGCATGTCGTATTCCGGGCGCTGCATGCTTTCCAGCTTCTTGAACGGGCGGAGCGCGAACCGCGGCGCGTGCAGCCAGCCGTGCCGCTGGACCTACACCCTGCACGAGCGGACGAGGCCGGAGGAGGCCATGCCCATCGAGGAGGACGAGCGGGGGACGGCGATTCTCTCCAGCCGGGACATCTGCATGATGGAGCATCTGCCGAGGCTGATGGAGAGCGGCGTCTGCTGCTTCAAGATCGAGGGGCGGATGAAGACGGAAATCTACATCGCGACGGTCGTTGGGGCGTATCGCCGAGCCATGGACGCATACGCGGAAAGCCCGGCGGGCTATCGGGCGGACGCGGCGCTGCAAGAGCGGCTGCGCGGGGAGCTGGACAAGATCAGCCACCGCGTATACGATACGGGTTTTTACTTCGGCCAGCCGAAGGTCTGCGGCGAGGCGGTCGGCGTGACGCAGGGGGCCGAATACATGGGCTATGTGCTGGATGCGTCGGGCGGCGAGGCGCTGGTGGAGATGAAGAACCGTTTCTTCGTCGGCGACGAGCTGGAAACCGTCACGCCAAAGGGCAGCGAAAAGCTGGTGATCGAGGACATTGTGATTGAGCGGACGGGCGAGCATGTCGGCGTGGTGAACGTGCCGATGGAGCGGGTGCGCATCCCCTGCGGCGGCAAATTGCAGGCGGGCGATATGCTGCGCGGCCCGGTCAGAAACCGAGCGTGACCCGGCTTCGATACGGTGCGGCGACGGGAGAACGCCAAAAGAGCGGATAAAACGGATGCGCGCAGAGCGCGTCGCAAAGCATCAGAAACGCCCACGCATCGTTGGGCGTTTTTGCTTTATCCGGCAAGGCCAGAAACCCGTGCGGATGGGTGACGACCGAGGGAACGCGAATCCGGCACAGGGGCAGGAACAGCGCGCTGCGCGCCTGTGCGCCATCCAGAATATCGGCCAGCCACGGCGCGGCGGCCTCCGGGGCGCAGGCGCGCTCGATCTGCGCGGGAAGGGAGCGGAGCGCCGCGTCGCAATCGGCCATGCGCTCGCGGATGGCTTGCGCGGCGGCCAGCGCGCAGGCGGTTTCATGCGCGTCAAGCGGCGCAGACGAGAGATCGGGAAGGAGCGCCATCATTTGCCGCGCGGCCTCGTCCGGCTCCAGAAAGCCGAGCATGCAGCCGCCGCAGGCGACGAGCATCGCCGCGCCGGGGGCGGCATGATCGACAGGCGCGGCAAACGCTTCCCGCGCGAGGTGCAGAAGCCGCGCGCGTTCGGCGTCGCTGAGCGGGATGCGCTCGGTTTCCGGGAGAGTCAGCGCGCGGAACAGCGGCGGCGCGGCCAGCCAGAGCAGCGAAACGAAAAGCAGCGGCGCAAGCGCGCGCAGGCTGAGAAACGCGGCGGGGAGCAGCGCCGCGCCGCAGACCGCGCAGGCGGCCGGGGTTTGCGTGCCATCGGGAAAGCGGACGCGCAGAAGCGGGGAACGCGCCAGACGATGCGCGAAAAATGCGTTGGCCGCGCAGAGCGCCGTCATCGGCAGAAAAGCGAGACGCACGAGCGCGGCGGGGAGCATGCGCGGATGCAGCAGGGCGTAAGGCTCCAGCAGCGCCAGCACGGCGACCCATTCCCAACCGGACACGGCGGCGAAAAAGAGCAGAAGAAGCCGAAGCGGCGGGGCAGACAGCATGAGCTTTTGCAGCCCCGTCGGCGCGGGCAGGCGGCAGAGACGATCCAAATCCCGCCGCGTCTGTCGGAGCGCGCCGCGCAGAGTGGGGGAAGCGTCGGCCACGAAGGCGGGAATGTCCCACAGCGGGCAGACGTCCGACCCATCCGATTTTTCAACGACGGAAAAAGCCCGAGACGAGGCGAGAAGCACGCCGTCGGAAAGGCGCGCGCGACGGCGGCGGGCGAGGAAATCATCCGACGCGGCGCGCGATTCCCAAAAAGAAAAGCCCGGCAGACGGTTTGACAGCGGCGCGTCGTCGGCCAGCGGGGACAGGACGCGCGCGGCCAGAAGGCCGGATTCGCCCAGCGCGGCCAGCATGCGGCGCGGAACATCCGGCGCGCAGGAAACGTCGGCAGGGCAGAAGAGCGCGGCGGAGAACTGCCCGGCCAGAGACGCGGGCGAAAAGCTGGCGGCGGCAAACACGGACGGCGCATGCCCGTGGGCGAGCAGCGCGGCGACAGTCTGCATGGGCAGAAGCGGCTGGTTTTCGCCCAGATACAGCCGCGCCGCGTCATCCCAGACACGCTTGCGGACGAGCAGCAGAAAATGCCCCGGACAGCGCGCGTCGGCGGCCATCACGGCGGATTGCAGCGCGCGCAGCAGCGGCGCATCCTCCGGCATGACCTCGGAAAAGGCATCCGGCAGGTCGCACAGAAGCAGCAGTGCATCCGCGCAGGGACGCATGGAAAGCAGACGGCGGGCGAGCGGGCGAACCTGCGCCGGGGTGCGCGGCGCGGCGGAAAGAACACAGAGCAGGGACATGGCGCGCCTCCTTTTTGCTTAGCCTGCCCCAAAGATGAAAATATACGCGCATAAAAAAGCGGAGCGCGGCATAAAAATCAGAAAAGCAAAAGAAAAAAAGACCGAAAACCACAAAAAAACGCTTCAATACCACGGATTGAGGATTGAAAAGCCATCCGCCCCGTGCTATAATATAGGATAGCGTTTTGGGATTTCCGGGGCGCAACCATTACCGTAGAGGAGCATAAGAGCATGAGCACCACTGTTGAAAAGATTTCCAGCAATAAGGTGAAACTTTCCTTTGACATCGACGCGGCCAAGTTCGACGAGGCGATGGGCAAGGCATACATCAAGGTGCGCGGTCAGGTCGCGATCCCCGGCTTCCGCAAGGGACACGCCCCGCGCAAGATGATCGAGAACATGTACGGCGAAGGCGTCTTCTATGACGAGGCGTTCGAGCTGATCTTCGACGAGGTGTACGGCCCGGCCATCGACGAGAACAAGCTCGAGGTCGTCGATCGTCCGCAGGTCGATATCCAGCAGATCGGCACCGGCAAGAACCTGCAGTTCACCTGCGAAGTGTTCGTCAAGCCGGACGTGACCCTGGGCGAGTACAAGGGCGTTGAGGTCAAGCGCGAGCACACCCTCGTGACCGAGGACGAGGTGAACGCCGAGATCGAGAAGGAGCGCAACAAGCAGGCCGCCGAGGTCGCCGTTGACGACCGCCCGGTTGCCGAAGGCGACACCGTGAACCTCGATTACTCCGGCAGCGTGGACGGCGTGAAATTCGCCGGCGGCACCGCCGAGAACCAGACCCTCAAAATCGGCAGCCACACCTTCATCCCGGGCTTTGAAGAGCAGATGGTCGGCATGACCATCGGCGAGGAGAAGGATCTGAACGTCACCTTCCCGACCGAGTATCACGCGAAGGAGCTGGCGGGCAAGGAAGCCGTCTTCCACGTGAAGGTCAACGGCATCACCGAGACCCAGCTTCCGGCGCTTGACGACGATTTCGCCAAGGACATCAGCGAGTTTGACACGCTGGACGCATACAAGGCCGACGTTCGCGCCAAACTGGAAGCTCAGGCTGCCGAGCGCGACAACAACGTGTTCACCAACGCGGTGATCGGCAAGGTGATGGAGAACGCCACGGTCGAGATTCCGGAAGCGATGATCGAGCGCCAGATCGACTCCATGATCCGCAACTTCGAGGCGCGCTTGGCTCAGCAGGGTCTCAAGCTCGCCGACTTTATGAAGTACACCGGTCAGGACGAGAAGAGCTTCCGCGGCCAGTACCGCGATCAGGCCGAGAAGAGCGTTCGCGCGAACCTCGTGCTCGAAGCGATTGAGAACGTCGAGAACTTCGAAGTGAGCGACGAAGAGATCGACGCGGAGATCGAGAAGTTTGCCAAGCAGATCGGCCAGAGCGTCGAGGAGCTCAAGAAGAACCTGACCGAGGGTGACCGCGAGTATTTCAAGGCCGACGTGATCCGCGACAAGGCCGTGAAGTTCCTCTGCGACAACGCCAAGGCCGAGTAATCGACCCGACGCCGGTTTCGCGCGTGAAATCGCTTTGACGCATATACAAGCGAAAAAGGGAATTGAGAAATAAACGCCTGTTAAGGAGGCGTCCATGATGACCAACAACAACTATTACTTTGAACCCAGCGTCATTGAAAAGACGCCTTACGGCGAACGTTCTTATGACGTTTACTCCCGCCTGCTGAAGGATCGCGTGGTTTTTCTGCGCGGCGAGGTGAACGAGGCGCTGGCCAACAGCATCGTCGCCCAGCTGCTCTTTCTGGAAATGGAAGACCCGGACGCCGATATCTCCATGTACATCAACAGCCCGGGCGGAAGCGTGACCGACGGCATGGCCATCTTTGACACGATGCGCTACATCAAGCCGAAGGTTCGCACCGTCTGCCTCGGCATGGCCGCCTCGATGGGCGCGTTCCTGCTGATGGCGGGCGAACCCGGGATGCGCCTTGCGCTGCCCAACAGCGAAGTGATGATTCACCAGCCCAGCGGCGGCGCGAGCGGGCAGGCCACCGACGTGCAGCTGCACGCCCAGTGGCTGCTGCGCACCAAGGGCAAGATGAATAAGCTGATGAGCGAAATGACCCATCAGCCGCTGGAGCGCATCGAGCGCGACGTGGAACGCGATTACTTCATGACGGCCGAAGAGGCGCTCGCCTACGGCATCATCGACGAAATCTACCAGCCGCGCAAAAAGTAAGCCAGAGCGTTCTCCCTTCCCGAAAAGGGAGGGGAGAATTGCTTTTCGGCCAAGACGTGAAATCAATGTTTTCTGAGGTGCGAAATGCCGAGAGATAAG
Source organism: uncultured Eubacteriales bacterium (assembly GCA_900542395.1). Taxonomy (GTDB): domain Bacteria; phylum Bacillota; class Clostridia; order Christensenellales; family Aristaeellaceae; genus Ventricola. The sequence goes on along the minus strand of UQNM01000006.1, from coordinate 2,022 downwards.
GACGAAACCCGGCAGCCGCGCGTGGCGCGCTGCTCCTTCTGCGATAAAACGCAGGATCAGGTTCGCCGCATCATTGCGGGCAACGGCGTGTATATCTGCGACGAGTGCGTCGCGCTGTGTCAGGAGATCATCGCGGATGATCTGGGCACGGCCCCGACGCAGGAGCCGCAGAACCTGCCCAAGCCCACCGAAATCAAGGCGGTGCTCGACGAGTACGTGATCGGTCAGGAAAAGGCCAAGCGCGCGCTGGCGGTCGCCGTCTACAACCATTACAAGAGGATCAACGCGCCGAAAAAGCGCGGCGACGTGGAGCTGCAAAAGAGCAACATCGTCATGGTCGGCCCGACCGGCTGCGGCAAGACGTTCCTCGCGCAGTCGCTGGCGAAGATCCTCAACGTTCCCTTTGCCATCGCGGACGCGACCAGCCTCACCGAGGCGGGCTACGTCGGCGAGGATGTGGAAAACATCCTGCTGCGCCTGATTCAGAACGCCGATTACGACATTCAGGCGGCGCAGCGCGGCATCATCTACATTGACGAGATCGACAAGATCGCGCGCAAGAGCGAGAACCCCTCGATCACGCGCGACGTTTCCGGCGAGGGCGTACAGCAGGCGCTGCTCAAGATCATCGAGGGCACCGTCGCCAGCGTGCCGCCGCAGGGCGGACGCAAGCACCCGCATCAGGAGTTCATCCAGATCGACACGACCAACATCCTTTTCATCTGCGGCGGCGCGTTTGACGGGATCGACAAGATCATCGAAAAGCGCGAGGGCGCGGGCTCCATCGGCTTCGGCGCGGACGTCAAGAGCAAGGAGACGCGCAACGTCGGTCAGGTGCTCAAGGATATCCGTCCGGAGGATCTGCTCAAGTTCGGCCTGATTCCGGAGTTTGTCGGCCGCCTGCCGATCATCGTGACGCTGGATAACCTCGACGAGGACGCGCTGGTGCGCATCCTGACCGAGCCGCGCAACGCGCTGTGCCGTCAGTACGGCAAGCTGCTGGAGATGGACGGTGTGGAGCTGGAGTTCGAGCCGGACGCGCTCAAGGCGATTGCTGCGAAGGCGATTGCCCGCAAGAGCGGCGCTCGCGGCCTGCGCGCCATCATCGAGGATGCGCTGATGGGCACGATGTTCGATCTGCCGTCGCGCAGCGACGTGGCGAAGGTCGTCGTCACGCCGGAGGTCATTTCCGAGGGCAAAGAGCCGACGCTCGTGCCCGGCGAACCCAAGCGCAAGCTGTCCGCGGGCAAGACCCGCCGGGAAGGCGACAGCGCAGCGGCGAATAGAAGGCCGTCGGTTTCCTAATCCATAAATGTTTCCCCATGGGTCTGTCAAGCTAACAACACGATATTTCAAGAATAAAATCAGGTATATGCGCCCGAAGGTTTCCAAAGGGCGACCGGAAAGCCCTTTGGTGGGGCGATGGGGCAAAGCCCCATATCCAAAAATGCTTAGATATTGTTCCTTGAAATGTTTGGTTTAAGCTTGATGGCTCCATGGGGTTTTGCGTATGGGAAAATGTGGAAGCAGAGCCTGTTTTGAAGCCCGTCCGCGAGGGCTTTTTTCCCGCCCCGACACATAAGCTCTTCTGAAAAGGGGGAGAGGCTATGCGGAAACGGATTGCAACCGCGAGGGGTGACCTGACGGGCGACGGCGCGCCGGAAAGCCTGTTTTTATCCGGCGAACAGAGCGCGGGATCGGCGTATTGGCAGAACATTGAGCTGGAAATCACGGATGGCCGAACGGGAAGAACCGCGCGCGTCCCTTTGGCGCACGACGGCGGCTATGATCCGCAGCTGGTGCTGGGCAGCATGACGGCGCGCGACCGGGTGGATGCGCTGATCGCGCTGGAAACGGGATCGAGCGGCGCGGTGGGGCTGTACAGCGTCGTCGCGTACCAAAACGGCGCGTATCAGACGGTGTTTGACAGCGAGCAATACGCCAAGAGGATGCGATACCGGGTGCAGTACCTCGATCAATACGTCGTTCGGGCGGAGAGCGAAAACACGGGCATGGCGTATT